>CADDZP010000037.1 GCA_902812475.1 Actinomycetota bacterium
CCTCGACGTCGACGACCACACCGCCGTCCACCTCGACGTCGACGACCACACCGCCGTCCACCTCGACGTCGACGACCACACCGCCGTCCACCTCGACGTCGACGACCACACCGCCGTCCACCTCGACGTCGACCACCACACCGCCGTCCACCTCGACGTCGACCACCACACCGCCGTCGAGCACGACGACGTCCTCGACACCGCCGAGCACGACCCCGGGCAACACGACGACCACGACGGCGCCCCCGCCGCCGCCCAACAACTGCTCCTACAGCGGCTACAGCACGGGCAGCGACGTGCACGCCGACCTCTTGCAGCTGCCGGGTCCGAATCCGACCACCCGGCTGGCCAACGCCGACGTGGCCTTCTCGGGTGCGGCTGCCAACACCGGCGGCCTCGGCACGCCAATCAACAACGAGATGCAGAACGCCGTCTCGCCGTCGCTCGCGAACAAGGACGCCTACGGCCGCGGCTCGGGGCTCGAAGTGGGCCTCGGCACGTCGCTGCCGAACAACCCCGACGCCAACCAGGCGATCATCGCCGGGCTGGCCGAAGCGGCCGCCCCGCCGCCGACCTCGCTGGTGACCAAGGAGGTCGGTCCGATCAAGGGTGACCCGCTCATCTACGCCTCGCTCCTGCGGGGCCAGGCCCAGGCCAAGTTCGGGCCGACGCCGGTGAGCGTGACCGACCCGAGCCAGCTGGCGTTCGGGCTCGGCTACGGCGCCAATGTCGAGCTCGTCGACCAGGGCACCGCCAACCCCGACGGCTCCATGAGCAAGCCCACCATCGCCACCAACATCGGCAACCCGACCGACCGCGCCGCCGTCCAGGCCAAGTCGTTCCTGCGCCTGGTGCCGAACCCCGGCAACGACGGAACGTTCGGTCTCGTCTCCGAGACGCACGAGACGTTCGCCCCGATCACCCTGTTCAAGGGCACACCCAACGAGCTGCGCATCGAGCTCCTCGGCGAGTGGGTGCTGCGGGCTACGGCGACGGGCAAGCTGGGCGGGGCGACGGTCACCTACGCGCCGGCCGGGAACCCGACGCCGACGACCCCGCTGATCAGCATCACGCCGCCGGGGTCACCGACCCAGATCATCCTGAAGACCCAGGACCTGTTCGGGCCGGGCAAGGTCCCCCAGCACATCGACCTCCAGCAGCTGGGCTCGATCAACATCGGTGAGGACCCGCGGGCCATCGGCGACGACACCGCCAGCCCCGGCCCGGCGTCCCAGTCCGGCGACGGCACGCTGGCGTCGGGGGCCGTCGACGTGGTGCGCATCAAGCTCCTCGTCCCCGACCCCACCAGCCATTTGGCCGACGTACGCATCGGCCACATGGAGGCACAGGCCAACGTGCCCGCCGGCGGCGTGAAGTGCGCGGCCCCGCCGCCGCCCACGACCACCAGCACCACGGCGCCGCCGACGTCCACGTCGAGCACCACATCGACGAGCACGACCACGACGTCGACGACCACACCGCCGTCGAGCACCACCACGTCGACCACGGCGCCGAGCACGACCACGACGACGTCCACGTCGACCACATCAACGTCGACGTCGACGACATCCACGACGGTGTTCCGTGGCGGGCCGGGCACGACGACGACCACTGAGCCGCCGACCACAACGTCCACCGTGCGGCGGGCCACGACCTCGACGACGTCGAAGAACCCGTCCACATCGACGAGCACTACCACGTCGACCACGACGCCGATACCCAAGACGGCGCCGGCGCAGCCGCAGGTGCTGGCTCAGAGCTTCACGCAGTCGCCGCCTGCGGCGGCGGTGAGCCAGACACCCAACTTCACCGGGTAGCGGGCTGGGAGGAGTAGGTCGGCGCCTACTCCTCCCAGAACGCCTGGCGGGGGGCGATGAAGAGGATCTCCGCCTCCCCGAGCACCATGTCGCCGTGGCGGGCGGTCGCCTTGCACCAGATCTTGCGGCCCTCGGCCCTGTCGAGCCATGCCTCGTAGTCGATGCGCTGGTTCAGCGGCGTGGGCTCGAGCATCTTGACGGTGAGGGTTCCGGTGAACCCGGCGCGCCCCGACGCCATCTGGGCCAGTCCCATGATGTCGTCGAAGGCGGCGGCCACGAACCCGCCGTGGAGGCAGCCGGGCGGCCCTTCGTAGGCGTCGGTCCACACGGCCCACGCCCGGGTCACGCCATCCTCCATCTCGAGGTGGAGCGGCGGCGCCAGCGGGTTGCTCCGGCCGCTGAACGGGCTCCGTTCGGCCAGCACGGCGTCGGACGGGCCGGCTACGGCGGCGCCACCGAAGGCGCGCAGGCTCGGCGCTCGCTCGAACTGGTCGGCGACGGCGCGCGCCTCATCGGCGAAGGCGTGCAGGGCGTCGCTCCCATTGGCGCCGACGTCGAGGAGGGCGGTGTTGTCGACGATCCGCTTGACCTCGCCGACCAGGCGGTGCTTGGCCGCCCGGGCCTCGTCCTCGACGGGCTCGCCGCCGAGGTAGATCTGGGACGGGTCGGACGGGAGGCTCACGCGTGGACAGTAGTGGAACGCGCTCTCGGTGCTTCTGGCCCGAAAGGGCCACGTCCGAATGGCCCACAGGGGCGGTAGGCGGCGCCGCGGAGCGGGGTCACAATCGTCGGGTCGGACGGAATCCGAAGGGGACGACATGCCGTCGACGGACCGAACACCGGCCCAGGCCGAGCGCTTGGGCGCGCTGTGGCGCAGCCAGGGGGACGTCTTCCTCGAGGAGCACGCCCAGGAGCTGCAGGGCGACATCAACCGTTTGCGCGACCTCTATCTGGCGGGGGCCGAACCGGCCGAGCGGCCCCGCGCCCGCCCACGCGTTCCGACGCTGCGCCCGTCGCCGGCGAAGGTCGTCGATCTGCGGCGATCGGGCGTCGAGTCCATGGACTGCAGAACCCACGGCGACGCCGCGGCCGTCGCCCTCTGCCACCGCTGTGGCAGTGCCTTCTGCGCCCATTGCATCCTCCGGTCGGAGGTGACCCGCGACCAGCCGCTGTGCACCGAGTGCGCCCTGAACGTCAGCGGCGTACACCACAAGCGGGCGCAGCCTCACGTCGTGGCCGGCCGCCCCGGCCGTTCCGCGCGCTGAGCTGTCAGGTCATCCGGGCCCGATTGCGCCAGCGGCTGCGCCGGAACGAGGCCGCGACCACGAGCGCCGCCGCCGTGCCCACACATGCGAGGGGCCCCGCGTACGCGGCCTCGGTCCCGGAGGCGGCCACGCTCGCCGCCGCCAACGCGCCGACAGCCGTGAAGCTGGCGAATCCCCGGGCGACTCGCGGCGCCACCATGGCGAGGCCCATTCCGAACACGAACATGCACGCTGCCCCTGTCCACAGCGCCGACGGCGAGTGCAGCTGCGCCTCCAGCTGATCGCCATGGGCGAGCGACACGAGCTCGTACAGCACGGCCACTCCGGCCAGGCTGCCCACGATCATGCGGTACTCCTTTGTCCTGCTGTCCTCGCTATCGGCAGAACGGCAGGTCGAAAGGAATAGGTCAGATGACCTGACCGGGGTTGCCGGCGTCGGTGACGACGGGCAGCCCGGCCGAGTACCAGGCTTGCATGCCGCCGGCCAGGTTCACGGCGTCGAAGCCCCGCTGCAGGAGCAGCGAGGCGGCTCGCTCCGAGCGCCCGCCGACGCGGCAAACGGCGACGACCGGCGTGTTGGCGTCGAGCTCGTCGAGCCGGGCGGCCAGCGCGGCCAACGGCACGTGCACGGCCTCCGGAGCGTGGCCGGCGTCCCACTCGTCGGGCTCACGGACATCGAGCAGCACGGCGCCTTCGTCGAAGCGTCGGGCCGCCTCTTCGGGCCCGACGGCGGGGACGGCAGGCTCGCGTTGCACATGCCGACGCTATAGGTTCGGATGACAATGCCCGCGCTCGAGGACCTGCTCGTCGTCCAGGAGCACGACCTCGCCATCGACCGCCTCCGGCACCGACGGGAGACGTTCCCCGAGCAGGCCAAGCTGGACGAGCTCGAGCAGCAGATCGCCGCGCTGGACGCGTCGCTCGCCGGCGTTGCCGCCCGCCGGGACGACGTCGTGCGCCGGCAGCAGCGCCACGAGGACGAGCTGTCGTCTGTCGAGGCGAAGATCGCCGAGGTCGACAGGCGCCTCTATTCGGGCGCGGTGACTGCCCCGCGTGAGCTGCAGGCGATGCAGGCCGACGTGGCGTCGCTGCGGCGTCACCAGTCCGACATCGAGGATCAGATCCTCGAAGTCATGCAGGAGCGGGAGCCCCTCGACACGGAAGTCGCCGACCTCGAGCAGCAGCGGGCCGCCCTGGTGCGTGAGGCGGACGCCCTGCGTCAGGCGATCGCCGCCCTCACCGCTGAGATCGACGTCGAGACGGCGACCGAGTCAGAGGCGCGCGCCGCCGCGGCCGAGTCCGTGCCCGACGACCTGCTCGCCCAGTACGAGGGGCTGCGGGCCAGGCGGGGAGGCGTCGGCGCTGCTCGGCTCGTGAACGGCCGCTGCTCGGGCTGCCACCTCGCGCTCTCGGCGAGCGAGCTGGACCGCATCCGCCACCAGGCTGACGACGCCGTCGCTTTGTGCGACCAGTGCGGGCGCATCCTCGTCCGCTGAGTCCGTCGACGGCCGTCCGCTGCTCCGATGCTCATCGTCGTCCGCCACGGCCAGACCGCTCCCAACGCCTTGGGCCAGCTGCTCGGGCGGGCCGACGTGCCCCTCACGGAGCTGGGACGCCACCAGGCCGCGGCGCTGGCCGCGGCCATTGGCCCTGTCGACCGCGTCGTCAGCAGCCCGCTCGCGCGGGCGCGCGACACCGCGGCCGCCTTTGGCTTGCCGGTCGACGTCGACGAGCGTTGGACCGAGCTCGACTACGGCGTGTACGACGAACGCCCGCTGGCTGACGTCCCCCAGGAGATGTGGGAGCGGTGGCGGGGCGACTCGGAGTATGCGCCGCCCGAGGGCGAGTCGCTGGCCAGCCTCGGGCGGCGAGTGCGGAAGGCGTGCGACGACCTGGCGCCCGACGCCGCCGACCGCGACGTGGTCGTCGTGAGCCACGTCTCACCCGTCAAGGCGGCGGTGGCGTGGGCTTTGCAGGTGGGCGACGACGTGGCGTGGCGCATGTTCGTGGCCGTGGCGTCCGTCTCCCGAATCGCCATCACCGATCGCGGGCCGGTTCTGCGCTCATTCAACGAGGTGGCCCATTTGGGCCAGCCCTCGTAGTCCCTTCGACTCGTTTCGGTCAAGGCACCCGCGGGCTGGTGCCGAAGCTACGGGTAACAGCAGAAATGTCGGGAGGACTCCGTGGGTGACGCACCCGAGGTCAGTGTCGTCAGTGTCGAGCGAGCGGTCGAGCTGGTGACCGCCTACCTCGGGGCATGGAGCGAACGGCGCTCGCCCGCCCGGCGTCGCCTGCTGCACCAATGCTGGTCGGACGCAGCCTCGTTCAGCTCGTGGACCATCCGGGTCGAGGGCTTCGACGCCATGGACGCCCACATCGCCGCCACCTTGCGCCAGCAGCCTCGGCGGTGCCGGCGGGTCCGGACCTGTGACGTGCACGTCCGCAACAACAAGCTCAGCTTCACCTGGATGCTGCTCGGCCAAGACGACGAGGTGGTCCTCGAGGGCAGCGAGTTCGGCGAGGTCGGGGCCGACGGCCTGCTCGTGCGAGTGACGAGCTTCGCCGGCCAGCCCCAGGGCGCCGACGCCAATTGACGCGCTGACGCGTCCTGCGCTCCTACCGCTCCCCGGCGAAGAGCTGCGCCACCTCCGTCGCCAGCTCGCGTGCCGTGCGGGCCCCTCCCTTTTGCACCATCGCCGTCGCGCCGAGCTCCATTGCCTCCGCTGAGGACGGGTGGGCGGCGGCGACCGACAGCACGACGATCTTTGTCTCGGGCGACGATTCTTTGATCCTGGGAATGGCCTTCAGCCCGTCGAGGACGGGCATGACGAGATCGAGGAAGACGGCGTCGGGCCGGTGCTCCGACACCAGCCGGACCGCCTCCTCGCCGTTTCCGGCCTCTCCGACGATGTCGAACCGGCCGTCCCATTCCAAGGCCATCCGCAGCATGTCGCGGACATCGTCCGAGTCGTCTGCGAGCACGACTCGAATCGGCATGGGGTCAGCATGCCAAAGTGACGCCAGCCGAAAGAAACCCGGGGCGACACAGCCGCATCCGGCCACGGGATCCACCACCTGGACCCGTCCCCGTGGCACCGTGTCGTCGGCTCGCCCGTCGGGCCGCCAAAAACCCGTTCAACCGATGAAGGGCCTCCGACCGTCGGAGGCCCTTCGTCGTTCTCCGGGGCCGAACCGGACGGCGTTCAGGCGTCGAAGCCCGCTCGGCTTCGGAACTCCTCTGTGGTGTTGACGTGGGGGAAGGGCTCGTCGGGCACATCGATGTTGAGCGCTCGGCACAGCGGGCCCCAGCCGTCGCCGGGGTGCCACTCGACGAGCCGGTCCGGCGGCGCCGTCGCCCGCACGACCTCGTTGTGGTGCTCGTAGGCGGCGATCGCCGCCGTCTCGTCGAGAACGTCGCGTGTGAACCGGTTCGCCATGAGGTCGGTCATCATCGTCATCCACTCGCCCGGCATCTGCTCGTGGCCCTGGCGGAAGACCTCGAAGATGGTGTTGCTGCAGCTGTGCCACCAGGACTCGCTGTCGCGCGTCGACAGAAGGACGACGGAGTCGGGGTAGGCCTCGCTCTGCTCCCGCCAGAACGAGGCGGCCGGCCAGTCCACGCACTCGCCGTAGCCGGCGAACAGGGTGTCCCAATCCGGCATTTTGCCCAGCGCCGCCTGCTGCCACATGCCGACGTGGTCGGGATGACCGAAAACCTCGATCATGTGGTAGCAGGGCTCGCCGAGCAGCCGTTCGAGGGCGAGCTTCAGTGAGTTCGTCCCTGTGCGGCCGAGCCCGGCGCCGACGACCTTGAGCGGCATGGCAGTCCCTTTCCCGGGGTATACGAGTCGAAGTGGGGGAGGTGAGGATGGCAGACAGGGTGGAGGTAGCGAAACAACTCTTGGAGGCGTTCGCCAACCGCGACGTCGACCGTCTCCTCTCGCTGTGCACGGCCGACGCCGACTTCCGCACCCGAGTGAGCGTGCTCGACGACTCGCACTTCAGCGGGCACGACGGCGTGCGGGCGTGGTTGGCCGCCGTCGACGAGCAGTACGAGCACTACGAGGTCGTCGATTGCGAGTTCCAGGCCGGGTCGGACGACTCGGTGCTGGTCAGCTGTCGGCTGCGTCTGCGGTACCAGGGCGATCGCTACGGCATGTCTCGTACCGGGCACGGGGTGCTGCACGTTGACGACGGGGGGTCCATCACGGCCTTCACGTCCTACCGGGACCGCAGAGATGCGGTGCGGGCGGCGGGGCTCGACGGGCAGTCTCGCTAGCGCGGGGGACTGCATAGGCTGACCGGTCGAAGACCTCACCGACGAGGAGCGACGACATGGGTTTGAAGATCGGCGACACCGCA
This sequence comes from Actinomycetota bacterium, assembly GCA_902812475.1. GTDB lineage: Bacteria > Actinomycetota > Acidimicrobiia > Acidimicrobiales > AC-14 > CADDZP01. The sequence goes on from CADDZP010000037.1 coordinate 7,445, forward strand.
CCCGATTTCGAGGCGGACACCACCGAAGGCAGGATCAAGTTCCACGACTGGATCGGCGACTCGTGGGCGGTCCTGTTCTCCCATCCCAAGGACTTCACCCCCATCTGCACCACCGAGCTGGGCTACATGGCCAGGATCAAGCCCGAGTTCGACCGCCGGGGCGTCAAGATCATCGGGCTGTCCGCCGACCCCGTCGAAGACCACGAGAAGTGGGCCAAGGACATCGAGGAGACGCAGGGCGCGGCGCCCAACTATCCGATCATCGGCGACTCCGACCTCAACGTGGCCAAGCTCTACGGCATGCTGGCGTCCGAAGAGGCAGCCGGGACGCGGACGGCGGCGGACAACCAGACGGTGCGCAACGTCTTCGTCATCGGCCCCGACAAGAAGATCAAGTTGATCCTCGTGTACCCGATGACGACGGGCCGCAACTTCGACGAGGTGCTGCGCGTCATTGATTCGCTGCAGCTCACGGCGAAGCACCGGGTTGCCACACCTGTCAATTGGAACCCGGGCGAGGACGTCGTGATCTCCGGCTCGGTCTCCAACGACGAGGCGAAGAAGATCTACGGCGACTGGAAAGAGCCGAAGCCGTACATCCGCATCGTCCCCCAGCCTCAGTAGCGCACGACTTCACGCGAGTCGCTCCCGCCGGTCGCTCGGGCCTGCCGAAGCGGCCGGTCGGCGCCGTTCGCCGTCCAGACGATGGCGGCGACGGCGAAGAGCCCGAGGCCGATGAGCGAGTCCCGCGCCCGGCGCCCGTCGACCGCGGCGCACGACGGGTCCTCCTCATTGCTGGCCAGGTAATGCTGCACCGGCAGACACGTCACCCTCACCGCATAGCTGGCCGTCTTCCCGGTCGGCTGGAGAGTGCGGTCGTCGAACCCCGTCCGGGTGGCAACCGGCACCGGCCGGTGCGCAATGTTGTGGTGCGGCCATGCCGCGTAGAACAGGAACGCGGCCAGGCCGACGATCATCGCCACCGCCGCGGCGGCGGCCACGACCACACGAAGCCCTCGACTCGGAGACGTACCTACCGATTACCCTGCGCGGCTGGGAACTCCCCGAGGAATTGATGGAATTCGGGACCTACGACACCGCTGCGTTCGACGACGAGCTGCGCGCTGCGCCGGAGAACCGGGCGATCGCGACGAAGGTGCTGTTCGAGAACGACCGCATTCGCGTGTGGGAGCTGACGCTCGAACCCGGTGAGCGGGCGCCGTTCCACTGCCACGCCGTCCCGTACTTCTTCGTGTGCGTCGACGCCGGCCAGGCCGTGAGCCGGTTTCCCAACGGGACGAGTGTCACGACCGACTACGAGGTCGGCGACACCTGGTTCGACGAGCTGGCCAACGGCCCCGAGATCCACGACCTCGAGAACACCGCCTCCACCCGGTTGCGGTTCACAACCGTCGAGCTGCTCGATCAGCGGCCCTGACGCTGCCTGGGGCGGCAGTGTGAACGCCGGCACCTGAGTCCAGCGGACGGCCAGCAAGCCCCGCCTTCAGGCTTGGGGTGGCGAGCCGGCCTGTAGGCGGGGACGGTCGAAGGGGGCTCCGCACCCCGGCCCTCGACGACGATCGTCGCGTACGGCGGCAGCGGATTGAACAACGACGCCACCCCGCTGCTCGAGTACCACGCGCTCGGCATCGGCGACGCCAAGACCGCACAGGTGAGGAGGACCTGAACGACCGCCGCCGTGCCCTCGATGACCGGTCAGGCGGCGGTGGATTTCACGGCGCTGTCAACGAGCGCGAGGCCGCGTAAGCCAGGTAGCCGGTCGATACGCCGATCGATCCGCCGTGTCATGGCCTGACCGTCGGCGCCCTCGAAGAGGTATCGGATGAGGAAGCGAACCTCCGGCGAGGGCATCACCGTTGCGCCAACGGGCTTCCAGAATCGCTTGAGCGCGAAGCGGGTGAGACGACGTGCACGCGGATCGGCCTCGAGACGCTCGCGCGCCTCACTCGCGTAGAACTCGATATGTCGTCCTTCCTGGCGCATGATGCGGTGCAGGAGCTCGGACAAGAGGGGGTGTTGGGCGCGGGCGGCGAGTCGGGCGTAGCCGGCTTGGGTGCTCCACTCGTTGATCGCGCCCCACGTCATGTGGATGGCGATGAAGGATTCACCCGCGAGGGCTGAGCCGGTGAGATGCGCGAGCGGGCCCATCCGGTCCTTCCAGCCGAGTCGGTGCCGCATGGCGCTGACGCGTTCGGCGCCGTTCTCGCCGTGGGCGGCAAGCACGGATGCGATCGCTTCGCCGTGCCAGAACTCTTCGAAGTTCCAGAACGTGAGGAACGAGGTGATCGCCGGGTCCTTGTGCGCTGCGGTCAGCAGCAGGTCGCGGAGGTAGCAGACGGTGTGGTTCTCGACGTCGTGCATGTAGCGCAGGCATCGGAGCGCATCGTCGTTCAGGGGCCGGCGTTCGAACTCGGTGAAGTCGAGGTCGGCGGTGTCGAGACGAGCGGCGCGGTCCTGGTAGGCGGCGAGGTCGGTAGGCACGCCACGTCTACGGCGCCGACGCAGTGCATGGATGCCGCGGGCGCGTGTCAGGTTGTGGTGAGGAAGCCCTGCACGATCGGGGACGTCGTCGGCGCAACCGCGCCGCCGGCGTGCTCGGAGCTGATCGCCAGCGCGGCGAGCGGTCCGGCAGCTCGGAACGCCGTGATGGTTGGGTGGTCGCCGAGCACTCCGAGCGAGATGGTCTGTGCGCCGATCACTCCCCAGAGCTGATAGGTCCGGTCGCGGCCGAGGCTCGGGAGGTCTGCGCGCACCAGGTAGCCGTGCCCGTCCGGCAGGACGACGGCGTCGACCACACGGGTCCCGTCGTTGGACTGCAGCCGCACGGTGCGCGCCCCGGGCGTGACCGCCGCGGCCGCGGCCGCTTGATCAAGACCGCGTTGGTCGGAGATGGCGGCGAGGCGGTCGATGCGTTCGCTCTGGCGGACGACTTGCACGCCGAGGACCCCGATGACGGCCGCCGCGATCGCGGCGACGGCAGCGAAGAGTCGCTTCGCCGGGCGGCGGACCGGAAGTTGCGCCGGAATCCTCAGCGGCGGCGGTGTCTCCTCGAGCCCGGCTGCGATCCGCGACCACAGGTCCTCGGGCGCCGCGGCGCCAGTGAACGACAGGAGGGTGGCTGCCTCGCGATGTTCGGCGACCTCGCCGCGGCAGCGCGGGCACTCAGCCACGTGCGCGTCGATCAGGGTGGCCTCGTCGGCGTCTACGGCGTCGATGGCGTAGGCGCCGAGGAGCTCTTGGATGTCGGCGTGGCTCAGCTGTGATGCCACGGTTGCCCCGTTTCGGTGTCGATGAGGTCGGCCCGCATGTGTTTGAGGCCCGCCCGGATTCGGCTCTTGATCGTGCCTTCGGGCGTGTCGAGGAGCTTGGCGACCTCGCGGTAGGTGTAGCCGTCGAAGTATGCGAGCTCGATGGCTTGACGCTCGCCGTCGGGGAGGTCGGCCATCACGTCCTTGACCCGGTCGGCGACGGCGAGGTCCCACGCTTCGCGTTCGACGTCGTAGCCCGCGTCGGCCGTCCGTTGGGCGTCGCGTTCCTCACGCAGGCGACGGGCCGATTCGGAGCGGAGCCGGTCGATGGTCCGGCCGTGGGCTTGGGCGAGCAACCACGACCGCAGTGACCCGCGGTCGGGATCGAAACGATCGGGGGTCGTCCAGAGCCTGACGAACACCTCTTGGACGACTTCTTCGGCGAATCCGGTGTCGCGCACAACGCGGCGGGCCAAGGCGTAGACGGCGCCGCCGTGGCGGCGATAGGCCTCGGCAAGGGCATCTTCACGCCAGCGGCCGATGGCGACGACCAACGCAGCGTCGCTCACCTGGCTCCAGTCGGTCGTCATTGTCTCCTCTACGGCGCCGCCGCCGCGTGCGGATGGTTCCCGTCGGCACGGACCGTCATCTGCATGTCCGCGCGGGTCCGTAGACGAGCCACACACCAAAGGAGTCCACCCATGGCAAGTCGTCGCCTGTGCGCCGCTGCGCTCTTCGTCACAGCGGTCATCCACCTCGCCGTGGTGCCCGAGCATGCCCGTGAGTGGCCCGCCGCTGCCATCTTCTTCGTGGTCCTGACCGCCCTGGAACTCGCGCTCGCGATTGCCGTGTTGCGCAGTACCAGCCGCACACTACTGCTCGCCGGTGCCGCGATCAGCGTCATGTCCGCGGTGTTGTGGGCGGCCTCGCGCACGGTCGGGTTGCCGATCGGTCCCGAGGTGTTCCGTCCCGAGGCCGTCGCCGCGCCCGACCTGATGGCGACCGCGCTCGAGGTGTTCGCGGCGGCGATCTTCGCCCGCACGGCGATCCGTCCGACGGTTTCGGGTGTCCACGCCCGCGCCTACCAGTAGAGGAGATATGCCATGTCAGCCAAACCCACCCGCTTTCGAAGGGGGCCACTCGTGACCGCCGGCACGCTCGTCGCCGGCTCACTGCTCGTCGCTGCGTGCGGCGGGAGCTCGGGCGCCGCGTCTGGCAAGAAGGCCACGTCGACGAGCACGGCGGCCAGTTCGTCGGTGGTGATCGACACGTTCATGTTCTCGCCGAAGACGTTGCACGTGAAGGTCGGCGACACGGTGACCTGGACGAACCACGACAACATCCTTCACACCGTCACGTCCGGGACGCGCGACTACGCGCCGGGTGACAGCGGCCATGTCGCCGCCACGCACAAGAACGGCATCTTCGACATGCCGCTCGACGGCAAGGGTGCCACCGGCAACCACACCTTCACCACGGCCGGGACGTTTCACTACTTCTGCGACCGCCATCCCGGCATGGAAGCCGACGTCGAAGTCTCGTGACTTTGCGTCGCTCGGTCATCCCGATCGTTTAACGGCCCCGTAGAGCGCGAGAACCCCACCCCACAAGGAGTCTGTGTGAACCGCAAATATCTCAAGCTGCTCGGCGCGTTGCTCGTCGTCGGGCTGGGTGCCGCTGCATGCGGTAGCAGCAAGACGAGCAACGCGTCCGGCGGCGGTCAGTCGACCACCACAGCAGCTGCCGACCACGCCATGGCCAGCGACCAGACCGACACCGGGGCGTCCCAGCTCCGCTCCGGACTCACGTCGCTCCTGCAGGAGCACGTGTACCTGGCGGGCATCACCACCGGTGAGGCGCTCGCCGGTCACGACTACAAGCCGGCCGCAGCTGCCCTCGACGCCAACACCCAGGGTCTGCAGGACGCCATCGCATCGGTGTACGGCGATGCCGGCGGCAAGCAGTTCGGTGACCTGTGGCGCAAGCACATCGGCTTCTTCGTCGACTACACCACCGGAAAGGCGACCAAGAACCAGGCGATGATCGACAAGGCCCGATCGGACCTCGATGGCTACCGCGCCGACTTCGGTGCGTTCATCGAGTCGGCCACCAAGGGCGGCCTGCCCAAGCAGGCCGTGGCCGATGAGCTCAAGCCGCACGTCGCCAGCCTGTTCGCGGCCATCGACGCCCAGGCCGCCAAGAGCCCTGACGCCGTTCAGAAGCTGAAGGCTGCTGCGGACCACATGCCGATGACGGCGATGATCCTCGCCGGCGGCATCGTCAAGCAGTTCCCCGACAAGTTCTCGGGTTCGGTGGACTCGCCGGCGGCCACGCTGCGGGCCACGCTGACGGCCGCCCTCCAGGAACACGTGTACCTGGCCGGCATCACCACCGGTACCGCGCTTGCCGGACAGGACTACAAGCCTGCGGCCGGCGTGCTCGACACCAACACGCAAGCGCTCCAAGATGCAGTCGCATCGGTGTACGGCGACGCCGGCGGCAAGCAGTTCGGCGATCTGTGGCGCAAGCACATCGGCTTCTTCGTCGACTACACCACCGGCAAGGCCACCAAGAACCAGGCGATGGTCGACAAGGCCCGGTCGGACCTCGACGGCTACCGCGCCGACTTCGGTGCGTTCATCGAGTCGGCCACCAAGGGCGGACTGCCCAAGCAGGCCGTGGCCGATGAGCTCAAGCCCCATGTCGAGAGCCTGTTCGCCGCAATCGACGCCCAGGCCGCCAAGGACCCCGGTCAGTTCGCCAAGCTCAAGACGGCTGCGGGCCACATGCCGATGACGGCTTCGGTGCTCGCGGGAGCGATCGCCAAGCAGTTCCCCGCGAAGTTCGGCGCCTGATCGATCCGAAGGCGGGGGCGATTACAACTGTCCGCGACAACCCCACCTCGCCTCCGGGCGAGCCCCGAGCCCGACGCTTCGCCAGCGCCGGGCTCGGTGCGCGTCTGTGCCCAAACGGCCTCGTCGTCTCGACCCTTGGGCGCCGCCACGGCGTCATCCGCATGTGGCTGCCGTGTCGTAGAAGAGTCGTGCCGACAACCTCGATCGTCTCGAAGCTGCGCCGGCCCACCGCACCGCTGCTCGTCCTCGCCGCGGTGTTCGTGGCCGCTGGAGGCGCCGTCCACCTGCGCGAATGGCTTGACACCTATCGCCACCTTCCGGCATCAGTGCCTGGTGCCGATGTCGTTCGTGTCGGGTTCGTCGCCAACGCCGTGGCGTCCGCTGTTCTCGCCGTAGCGCTGCTCGGTTCCGTGTTCGTCGGCCGCCGGGTCGCCGCCCTCGTTGTCGCACTGGCCGCGGCGTTCGAGGCGACAAGCCTCGCGACCTTGATCCAGACGCGGCGTGGCACCGTCCTCGGGTGGATGGAGCGCGGCTGGAGCCTCGGCGCCGCCCAGGCACGCGCCATCGAGATCGGCGCGCTGAGCCTGTTCGCCCTCGTCGTCGTGATCACGTCCGTGAGCCGCCGTGCTCAGGGATACGCCGTTGAGACGCTCGACGTCGTCGATGAGATCCACCACCCCCCTGTCGCGGTGCCAGCCTCCTAAGAACGAGCATGGGCGTCACTAGCGGGGAAGGCGTCGAGCTGGCGGGCGTGCGCTGAAATCGCCGGCCCGGCGTTCATCGCTGCGTGCTCGACACTCGGCGCGGCTCGAGCTCCGGGATCCAAGTCGATCGGGGAGAGGACCTGCAAGGGCTGATCGTCGCGTGCTCGATCACCGCGAACACGGAGGCCAAGCTCTCAGTTCGAAGCACGGGACCCAGACCAGGTCTACGGCCGCGATGTCCTCACCTCCGATGCCGGCGAAGCCGCCTCGGGCCTTGCCGATCTCCCGCTCGGCGCCCGCCCGATCGAGGACCACGGGTACCCCCAACGCGACCTCCGGAGCGCGTAGCGGCAGGCCCGCCAGTGCGTCATCGCCAAGATTGTGCCGAATCTCCTCGGGCCCCCAGATCTGGATGTGGGCCTGCTCTGCCGCCACCCGCGCACCGGATCGCAGCCCACCGATCGAGACGATGATCCCCTTCGACAGGCCGGCGTCCTGCGTGACCTTTTCCAGCTTGTAGACGACGTCCTTCTCGATCGCCGAGCGCCATGCCTTGCACTCGACGGCGACCCGGTGGGTGCCGGCCGCATCTCAGCAAGGACATCGATCTCGTGGGCGAGACCGCTCCGTCCCTGTTCTCGGGTGGCTGGTTCTCGCCGAGTAGCCGTTGTGCTCGAAGTACTGCGCCACACGCTGTTCGACGTTGTGCCAGGACTGCGTCGGCAGCGGCATGCTCAGCGGTAGTCCCTCGCCGCGTCAGACTCGTACAAGGCGGTGAACTTGCCACCCTCGAAGGCGCGTACGGCGTCTCGGACGTTCGCATGCTTGAGGTCGAGTGTGCGGAGCAAGTCGCCGGCCTTCGCGACGGACTCGATGCGCAGGAACTCCTCGCCGTATTGCTCGGCGTAGTCGGCAAGCGCGCGCAGCTTGTACTTGGCGTCGGACAGGTGGTCGCCGTGCGGGTCGACGATCGAGGCGGCGAGGGAGCCGTCGTCCTTGCGCGAGATGACGGGGAAGTCGACCTGAAGCGACTTCCAATAGCCACCCTCGTCCTGGTAGGCGATCCGCAGTGCTGAGCGCGCCGCCCGCGCCGGGTTGCGGTACCACGGCACGGTTGACTTCCGACCGAGCTCGGTGGTGACGACGGTGGTCTCCCAGTCGTTGAGCTTGGTCGGAAACTTCCCGTCGGCGCCGGGGTAGAGATGCTGCTCGAATGTCGGGTAGGCGTTCCCCTCGGCGTCTTCAGCCGGCGCGACCTCGTTGTCGGGCAGCTCGATGCCGACACGCTCGCGGAGGGTGTTCGCCGACCCCGCTTGACCTTCCAGCACAGGGGAGGGTGGAGGATCGCGGTCATGGGCCACCGCCGCACCCCGGTGAGGAGGCGACGGCGCCGGCTGCTGCTCGGCGGCGCGGGCGCCGCGGTGGCGGTCGTCGTCGTCGCGGCGCTTGCCTTGTCTGGTGGCGGCTCCGGCTCGACGACGGTTGCGGTCCGCGGCCGGTCAGCGCCGAGGGTGGGAGACGTGGCCCCGTCCTTCTCGGCGCCGACGGTGAGCGGGACGCGCTTCGTCTCTCCGACACGGCGCCCGACGCTCCTCTACTTCATCGCCGGCTGGTGCGGGACGTGCCTGCCCGGCGCCAGCGCCCTCGCGCGTGTGGCTCCGTCGGTGTCGGGACGGGCCGACCTGGTGGCGATCGACGCCGACCCGAGCGACTCCTGGGCCTCGCTGCGCTCCTTCGTGGCCGCTGTGGGCGCTCCCGCCTACCCGTTCGCCAAGGACGACGGCCACATCGGCCCGGCCTTCGCCGTCACCGCACTGGACACCGCCGTCGGCATCGACGCCTCGGGCCGCGT
>CADDZP010000038.1 GCA_902812475.1 Actinomycetota bacterium
GGCACGCACCTCGACCCGGAAGACGAAGCCGACGCCGTCGCGGGCGCCTGTCCGTCCCGATCGTGGGCTCGATACAGATCCGGGCACCTCGGCGCGGGCTGCGCCGGAGTCCTGGGCTTCGGGCGCCACCTCCGCACCCTCCAACAACGGTTTCGGGATTGCCGACTGGCTCATCGAGCCGCTCTTGGACGCGGCCTTTGCCGGCCTGGAGTTCTTCGGGCGTGACGAGGTGCCGCCTCGGCTCGTTCCCCTCGTGGGACGCCGCCACCGCAAGCTCCGTGACGCGGACCGGGCCGCGGCCGCCGGCGCGCTGGGAGCGAACGCCCGGTTCACCGACGCGGTGTCGGGCGTGTTCCGGGCCATCCACGTCGAGTGCTTCGACGAACTCGCCGGCCTCACCGCCGAGGAGCTCATCGCCGACATCGAGGAAGGGATCGACGATCCCGCGCACGTTTGGTGCGTGCTGACCGTCGGCGGGCGCACCAAGGACGCGCAGACGATCGCCGCTTGGGCAGAGGAGGACCGGGAGTCGGCGGCACCGCTCGCCGGGCTCATTGGTGAGCTGATCCGAGACACCGACGAGGCTCGTCAGGAGCTCACCGAGCGAGAGAGGCGGCTGGCCAGCGAGCGTCGCGCCCGCCAACGCGCCGAACGCCGGCTCAGCAAGGCGGCTGAACTCACCCAAGCGACCAAGGCGGCCGCGACCGAGGCCCGGCGCAAGGCCAAGCAGGCAGACGCCGACCTCAAGGCCGAGCGGGCACGGGCGCAGGCGCTGGAGGCCCGGATCGCCGAGCTCGAGCGCCTGGTCGAGAGCGGACGACGGGAGCGCCGCGACCTCAGGGCCGAGCTCGCCGAGCTCCAGGGCCGCTTCACGCGGCTGCGCAAGCAGCTGCGCGAGGCACGGGCCCTCATCCCCGCCGAGACATCCACGCCGCCGCCCGCGCCCGTCACGCTCGACCCCCCGCCGACCCTCGCACAGCTCGGACGGGCCATGCGTGAAGGCGGTCCGGCCGCTGTACTCGATCTCAAGCACCTGTGGCTCGTCGTCGATGGGTGGAACGTGGGGCTCGGCCACATCGGCGCCGAGCGCCTGGAACGCAAACGGCAGGTGCTCGAACAGGCCCTCGAGTCGTACGAGTCGCGCACCGGCACGCGGGTCACCGTGGTCTACGACGGAAAGACCACGTCGTGGTTCTGGGTTCCGTCGGTGGACCGCCGTCGCATCGTGCGCGTCTTCACGCCCGAGGGCGAGACGGCCGACGACTACATCGTTGGCGAGCTCGAGGAGCGTCCTGGCGGCCTCGCCCCAGTCGTCGCCACCTCCGACCGCGAGCTTCGCCGACGTTGCATCGAGCGGGGCGCGTTCGTCATCACCTCTGAGCAGCTGGCGACGATCCTGCATCTTTGAGCTGAGCGATTGTCTGGCGGGCGCGATCGCTGACCCGTGCGGTCCAGTCGCTGAAACAGCTCTTAGCTAAGCCTCGCGCGGCGGGCAGGAACTCGTCTTGTAGACCCGAGTCCAGACCGCTCCGTCGGACCCGAGGTGGCCCACGACACACCGTGGACTCCAAAACCACCAGCCGACCACGGGTGACCAGAACCTCATTCCGCCGGGCCCCAACGAAGCGTCGAGCGTCTGGCCGACCGCGTGGCTGACCGCCGCCACCGTTGCGCTGATGTCTGCCAGGTTCGCGGGTTGGACGCGGCGCAGCCCCGCGCCCATGCGCATCGCTAGCTGGTGCGCTTTCGCGTTGGCGTGATCAGCGCCAATCGGTCTGATTACGGCCGCAGCGACGACGAGGGCGAGAAGAATGCCCGCAAGGATGAGGCCCCGGCGACGCCTCCCGCTGGCCTCGGCCTTGCGTAGGGATGCGATCGTGTCATGTCGCTCCTGCGCCACGATCGAAGGGTATTGGCGAGGACACTGAGGTCGCCAGCCTGCGCTCAACGGAGGCGGCTACGCGCTGTCGCGATGCCGCTCCTCGTCTCGGTCGGCCCGGCGGCCAAGCCCGGCGCCGCGCCTGACGGCTCTCACCGAACCGGGCGAGGTTCGCACGCGCCGATACGACACTCCCGACGTCAGCTTGACTTCATCTCGCTTGCGAGGTGCTTGGCAGTCGCTTCATCCAAGCCGTTGATCGCTCCCCTGCCGTTGAACTGACCGGTATGCACCTGGGGCGCGCTGTAGACGACGCCTCCAACCTCGATCGCCAGTTCCTTTCCTAGCTGAGCGGCAGCGAGTCGGTTGAGTGCGTCTGCGCCCGCAGTGTCGAGTACGAAGTCCACGTCCCAGGCCGACCCGACGCCGTTCGTTGCCTTTGCCTCGGTGACGTCCTTCTGCGAGACGCTGGCCTGGCCGACCTGGAGACACGAAACAGTCTTGCCGTGCTCGACACGCGGGAGCACGCCAGCGTTTGTGCTCGGCCTCGGCGGCGATGGGCATGGTGTTGGCCGTTCGCCGTCAACAGCCCGTATGGAAAACGTGGTGACCTTGCCCGCGCCTGAGGAGCAGCTAACTGAGGCGATTGCGATGGCTACCACGGAAGCCCGGCGCAGCGCCACCGACGTCCGCTTCAGGCCATCCCGGCTCAGCGCACCCGACCCGTTTCCACCGACCGCACCCCACACCTCACACTTCGTCATCGACGCCGCCAAGTCCTCGGATGGAAGCGACCGCTAGCTCGCAGCTCGAGCAAGTCGGATGCCGGCTCCGAGTGCATTACCGGCACGACCAAACCGCTGGATACTCACGCCGTCCCGGCTCCCGGCGGTCGGGATCAGGCTGTGGGCCGCGGTCGCTACTCGTCCGGGACGGTGAGTGCGTCACGCGAAGCGAGCCATTCGACAACTCTCAGAGATGCCGACGGGCGGTAACGAGCTGCGTTCGGTAAGAGACGACGATGGACCCGCCGAGAGCGTCGATCGTGTCGCCGACGGTGTCGAGGAGAGCAGCGAGTCGCTTCGGTGCGAGCAGCCTGTGATCGCTATGGGTCGGAAGCTGGTCGAGCCACGCGTCTCGCGTGTATTGGCGGCGCCACGTGTAGAAGTGCACCTCGGCCCGCTCGTAGTGACCGTCCGCGTCGATCGCCTTTCGCCCCCCGTCATCTGGCGGCAGTTTGCCGAGGGCGTATGCCTCGCGAAGCTCTGGCGCCACCGACTCGTACACGCGGTCGAAGGCCGCGAGCACGTCGGCCTCGTGTGTGCCGTAGTTCCAAAACGCGGCCAGTCGCCCGCCGGGAGCAAGGATGCCAGCAGCCTTGGCTGGACCCCGCAAGGGATCGACCCAATGCCAGGCCTGCCCGCTGATGAGGAGGTCGAAGCTCCGACCCTTCGGGTCCCATTGCTCGAAGGTCGAGACGTCGACGGCGAGGCGATGCGCCCTGGCCATCTCGGCCATCCGTGGGTCTGGCTCGACGCCCAGAACGTCGCATCCCCGCGCCGCGAACAGGCGTCCGGCGATTCCAGTGCCGCAGCCCACGTCGAGCACACGTTGCGGCAACTCGGCCATGAGGTCGTCGACGAGCTTGGACGGATACGAGGGCCGCGCACGGTCGTACTGCGCGGCGTCCTCTCCGAAGGAACCCGCGCGGCGGCGGTCTTCGTGTATCACGGCGCCATTTTCTCGCGCTTGCGCTACCTCGCCCGGGGCTCCGAGCTGAAGCGTCGAAACGCGATCGCCGCGAACGCCGCGAGCCAAAGTCCGAGCACCGCGTAACCAGGTCCGAGCGCGGTGATTGCGTATATTCCTCTCGACCCTCGGAACAACGTCGTGGATTCCCTCGGCGAGGCCAGGAGGTTCCGCGGAACCACCTAGGCCTAGGTGCGTTCCGCTGAACGGTTTTGGCGCATGGAAATCTCGTGACCGGTGGCAACGACCTGCTGAACAGCCATGATCACCTGAACCACTCGATGCACCGCTGACACACTATAGAACGTCTGTTCCCAGAGCGAGAGCTCTCGGAGTTCTTCTTCGGCGGCTACCAGCTCCTCAGGACCTGGGCTTTGTCGAAGGCGTTGCAGGTGGAGTCGGCCGGGTACCGGTCGGGTGGCAGGGGCTGGGCCACTTCCTCGATGGTCGGGCCGATCTTGTCGCCCAGGGGGCGGAGCTGGTCGAGGTCGAAGCCGTAGAAGGAGGCGGCGTTGGTCTCGACCATCTTGCGGACCTCGGCGGGGTCGACGTCGGCGAACGCCACTCGCAATGCCTCGGTGGTGTACGGATAGCTGCCCTCGGAGTGCGGATAATCGGCGCCCCACATGAGGTGGTCGACGCCGACGTCGTAGCGCAGTGGTGACTCGCTGGGGCGCAGGAAGCTGGCGCCCACCCAGAAGTTGCGGTGGAAGTACTCGGTCGGCGTCATCGACAGACCCTTGGCCACGGCGCCGAAGAACTTGGCCTCGGCCGCTTCAGGGAGCGTCATGCGCCGGTAGAACCAGTCGAGCGTCTCGAGCCCGCGCGGCAGCCAGGCCACGCCCTGCTCGGTGAGCACGACTCGCAAGTCGCGATGGCGCTCGAGCACACCGGAGAAGATCAGGTGCCAGACGGAGCGGTGCGAGAACCAGGGCAGCTCGATGAGCAGCATGGCCCGGGCCGCCAGGTGCTCGCCGTAGTCAGGCGTCCCGCTGCCACCGTGGATGTGGACGGCGATGTCGAGCTCGTCGCACAGCCGCCACAGCGGCTCGTAGTGGTCCTCCCACAGCGGCGGCACGACGGAGTTGGGCGGGATGTTCGGCAGCAACAGCCCGGCCAGGATCTTCATGTTGTCCTTGGCCCAGCGGATCTCGGCCAGGGCGTCGTCCATGTCGTTGACGAACACCTGCACGCACGCAGCGCGCCGGCCGGGAGCAGCGTCGAGGAAGTCGGCCATCCACCGGTTGTGGGCCTGGAGGCCGGCCCAGCGCCGCTCGTACTCGTCCGCTGTCGGCGGCAGCGCCACCAGTCCGCTCTCGGCGAAGAACGGCGGCACGGTGTTCGGGAAGAGGACCTCGGCCACGACGCCATCGGACTCCGTCTCGGCCAGTCGCCTCTGGCTGTCCCAGCTGCGGTACGCGGTCGCGGCGATGAGGTCGGCGAAGGGATTGACGTAGGAGGCGGCCCACGCGTCGAACTCGTCGTGCCACTTCGACGGCAGGTACGGCCGGTAGTCCTGGATGTCACCGCCGGCGTGCCCGTCCGCCGAGATGATCGTGTAGCGATCGGTCATCGAGCTACAGCCTCGCCGCCGGAGGAAGCTCGCCCTTGGCGATGGCGTCGGCCCGGGCGTGGAGCAGGTCGGCCGCCTCCTCCAACCCGTGTGAGATGACGAACTTGCCGTCCTTGATGCCCTGGAGGACGAAGCGGCCCAGCTCGGTGAGGTCGACCGTGTCGGTCGGCAGACCGGCCGCCGCCAGCTGCTTCTTGAACTCCTCGAACGTCGTGCCCGGCGCCGGCGCCCGTTCCCGCTGCCGTGCCAGCGCCGGCGGCCTGTTGCGCTGCGCCGTCCACAGCCCGGTCTCGAGCAGACCACCGGAGGGATAGAACACGGCGGCCCGTACATCGGAGCCCGTGGACGCCAGCTGATGGGCCAGGGCCTCGGTGAAGCAACTGACCGACGCCTTGCTCGACGCGTAGACCGACGCGTACGGCACCGGGGCGATGCCGCCGTCCTGGGATGATGTGTTGACGACGACGCCCGGCTCGCCGGACTCCAGCATCCGCGGGACGAAGGCGAGCACGCCGTGGGCCACGCCGAAGACGTTGACGCTGTAGCACCAACGCCAGTCGTTCGACTCCTGCTCCCACGGCTTCCCGCCGCCGCCCGACGTGACGCCGGCGTTGTTGAACAGCAGGTGGCACGCGCCTTCCACCTCGTACACCGACGACGCCAGGGCCTCGACCGACCCGAAGTCCGAGACGTCGGTGCGCACGCCCCGCACGTCGCCGCGCTCGGACAGCTCCCCGACCGCGTTGTCCAGCGCCCGTTCCTCGACGTCGGCGACGACTACGCGGGCGCCCTCCTCCAGCAACGCCTCGGCGATCCCCCTGCCGATGCCGCCTGCGCCGCCGGTGACCACCGCCATCCTGCCGTTCAGGTCTTGCACGCGCGCCCTCCCGGTGCCTCTCTGTAACGGTGTTCTAGCCGAACTTGAAGACGTGGTACCAGGCATCGAGCACGGGCTCGTCACCGAGGCGCTCAACGTCGCCGATCGGCGGCCGGGCGTAGAGCAGCAGCTCGAGATCGGACACCGCTCCCCGCAACGCCAGGTCGCCCTTGGCGTGCTCACGACGGACTTCCAGCCCGTCGGGGTTCATGGCGATGAGCCACTCGTTGCCTTCCGCGCTGTGCAGGTGCAGCGTCTGCCCTTCGCCTCTGCCCATGCGGTCGGGTGCCGCCGCACACATGGCGAAGATCTCTTCGATGCCGTCGGCGGCCAGCGCCGCCTCGATGGGCTCGGGTTTGCCGATCGCCAGCTGGGCGTCGAAGCGGTGGACGGCCGTCTCGTGGGCCATGCGGCGGGCGACGAAGGCGGCAGACTGATCGCTCGGGTCCCACGTCCACACCGTGGTGTCGCCGGTGGCGGCCTTCAGCTCGTTGACGAGCAGCCCGCCGATCTGTACGACCCAGAGCCCAGCCGCCGGCCCCGGCTCGGCGTCGAATGCCGGCTTGGGCCGGCCCGTGCCTTCGGCAAGAACGTGCGCCCAGAACCCCTGGACACCGCCGACGTGCTTGGCCAGATCGCGCACCGTCCAGTCCGGACAGGTGGGCACCTGGGCATCGGCGTCGGCGCGCATCAAGGCCCGGGCGAACGCAGAGGTCTCCCGTTCGACAGCGTCGACGTGCTCGGCGTACTCCACGCCGAGTGTTCTACCTCAGGTGGCCAGGACGATCGTCTGGATCTCGCAGTACTCCTCGAGACCCTCGGGGCCCAGCTCGCGGCCGATGCCCGAGGCCTTGAACCCGCCGAAGGGATTCTTGAGGTCCATCAGCATCCCCGAGTTGACGGCATAGGTGCCCGTGCGCACCTTCTTGGCCACGTCGACGCCCCGGCTGGGGTCGGCCGTCCAGACCGTGCCCGACAGGCCGTAGTCGGAGTCGTTGGCGATCTTCACGGCGTCGTTCTCGTCGCCGTAGGGGATGACCGACAACACCGGTCCGAAGATCTCCTCGCGCGCGATCTTCATGTCGTTGCGGACGTCGGCGAAGACGGTGGGTTCGACGTACCAGCCACGCGGCTGGTCGGCCGGGCGACCGCCACCGACGACCACGCGGGCGCCCTCGTCCTTGCCTGCCTCGAGGTAGCCCTCGACCCGGTCGCGCTGGCGCTCGGCGACGAGCGGCCCGACGAAGACCTCAGGGTCGGACGGGTCGCCGACCTTCTGGCGCCTCACTTCCTCGGCCAGCGCGTCGACGACCTCGGCGTAGCGCGACTGCGGGGCGAGGATGCGCGTCTGGGCGGCGCAGGCCTGGCCGTTGTTCATCATCGCTGCCGGCAGGAGGTTGGGGATGGTCTTGTCGAGCTCGGCGTCGTCGAGGATCACGGCTGCCGACTTGCCACCGAGCTCGAGGGTGCATCGCTTGAGCTGCTCGCCGCAGATGGCCCCCACCTTGCGGCCCGCCACCGTCGAACCGGTGAAGGACACCTTGTCGACGCCGGGATGGCGCACCAGGTACTCGCCCACCTCGCGGCCGGCGGCGACGATGTTGACCACGCCCTTGGGCAGGTCGATCGACTCCAGCACTTCGGCAAGCAGGTAGCAGTCGAGCGGCGTCTCGGGCGCCGGCTTGATCACCATCGTCGAGCCCGACGCCAGGCAGGCGCCGAGCTTCATGGCGATGATGTACTGGGGCACGTTCCACGGGATGATCCCGGCGGCGACGCCCACCGGCGCCCGGCGCACGAGCACCGGGCCCATGACACCGGCCCGTTCGTCCTCGAAGGCGAAGTCCTCGCAGAGGTCGGCGAAGCCGTCGAGAACCATGGTCGACGCGAACACCTGGCCCATCAGCGAGAAGGACGCCGGCGAGCCCATCTCGGTGGTGATCGTCTCGGCGAACTCCTGCGACCGGGCCTGGATGCCCTGCGACAGGGCCCGGATCATCGCCGCCCGCTCGGCTGGCGTCGTCTGGGGCCACGGTCCTTCGTCGAACGCCTTGCGGGCCGCCTCGACGGCGCGGTCCATGTCGCCGTCACTGCCCTCGGGCACGACGCCGACGACCTCCTCGGTCGCAGGGTTGACGACCTCGATGGTCTTGCCGCTGGCGGGCGTGACCCACTCGCCGCCGATGTACAGGACGTCGCGCTTCTCCACCAGGGCCTCCCGTCGTTTCTGAAACCTGTTTCAGTCTAGAGCGGCGTCCGCTCGAGCCCTACGGTGCGACCGAGCCCCAGTCGGCGAAGCCGCTCGGGTCGTGGCGGCCGAAGGTGCCGTGCTCGAACATGCCCCAGCCTTCGGCACCGTCGCAGGTGGCGTGGGCCACATGGTCGATGACACCGAATGGCGTGCGGGCGACGATGTCGGGGTCGTCGAGGTCGTAGACCTTGCCCTCGGCGAAGCTCTCGCCGTTCCACCGGCCGTGGCCCCAGTCGGGGTCGCCGCCGTAGCCAGCGCCCACGTGCAGGGGGACGAAGCCGAGCGTGTCGACCTCCAACACCAGCGGCTTGCCGCCCCGCTCGGTGAGATGGATGGTGGCGTGCTCGGGGTGGCGGGTGCCCGATCGGTAGCGGATGTGGACCTCGGGCCAGCCCAGCTGCTCCTTGCGCCCGTCGGCCCAGACGCGTGTGGCGTCGTTGAGGATGCGGTAGCCGTCGGGCTGCTCCTGGACGATGACGATGATCGAGTAGTCGTCGAAGCGCAGCGGCACGTACAGCCACCAGAAGCCGTCGATCGCCGCCGCCCGCCCCGCAGGCTCGGGTTCGCCGACGGGTCTGATGCCCCACGAGCGGTCGCGCGTCCCCAGCCAGACGTTGGGGTCGACGGGCAACGTCTCCCCTGCGACCCGGAGCTCGCCGCTCCACGAGCCGACCTGGGCGAAGCGGGAAGCGTCGATGATCGCCCGGACGCCGTCGGCACGCATGACGTGGCCCTGCTCCTGCACCACGGGAAACGAACCCTCCCACGTCAGGTCGAAGCCGATCCCGTGGTCGTCGCCCTCGCACACAAGGCGCAGCTTCTGCAACGGCTCGAGGACCTCGATGCGGTACGGGCCGACCCGCTGGTCCAGCCGGTCGTCGTCCAGCGCGTCCGAGAAGTGCACGGCGTACTGGCGGTTACCGCGCTTGACCGTCGCGTACGCGTCCTTCACACCCAGGTTGGGGTACACGCCGTAGCCGGTGATCAAGAACACGTCGCCGGTGCGGTCGTGGGCGTTCAGGTAGCTGCGGTCGTAGAAGTTCCGGTCGCTGGTGCCGACGTGCTGCAACGACAGCGGCACCTGATGGAGGGGGAACTCGTCGAGAGGAACGGGCATTCGGCGTCAGCTCCAGTACGTGCCCGCGAGCATGCGCTCGAGGGAGTCGGCGTTGCGGATGAAGTCGTCGACCGACGCCGGCATCTGCTCCTCGCCGAAGTGCACCTGGCGCAGGCCGGTCCGCACGAACACGATCCCCCACTGCACGGCGGCGTACACGGTGTAGAAGTCGAGATCACGCGGCGCGTACCCGGTCAGCGACTCGTAGGTCGACGCCACCTCGTCGGGGCGCAGGAAGTCCGGCATGCCCGGCAGTTCGAAGACGTGAGCCAGGTCCTCGAACACGGCGTGGGCGTAGGTCAGCCAGGCCAGGTCGAGCTCGCGGGGCCCGAGCGACGCCATCTCCCAGTCCAGGACGGCGCAGGGCCGGAACCCCCGGTACATCACGTTGCCGATGCGGGAGTCGCCCCACGCCACGACCGCCGGACCTTCCTGCGTCGGCCAGTGGTCGTCGAGCCACGTGAGGCCGCGCTCCACGAGTGCGGAGCGGTGACCGCCGCGGGCGTATTCGTACCAGGCCTTCGTGTGGTTGACGCGCCGCCGCAACGCCGTGTCACCGGGGTCGTCCAGCCCCAGGAAGGCGAAGCGGTCGTCGACGTTGTCGATGCCGTGGAGCTCGGCCAGGACCTCGACCGTCGAGTCCTGCAGCGTCCGCCGCTGCTCCGGCGTCGCGTCGTAAAGCCAGTTGTCACCGAACGTGTACGGCATCACGTCGGGAGGCACGAGCCCGTCGACTCGCTCCATGACGAACAACGGCACGCCCGTTGCCTTCCCCGACGCGTCCGACCACCACACCTTGGGCACCGGCACCGACGTCAACTCGCCCACCAGGCGGATGACGTCGAACTGCCGTTGCAGGTCGTACTCGGGGAAGACGGGAACGTCGGCCGGATCGGGCGCCACGCGGGCGACGAGCTGTTCTTCCCGGCGGGTGCCGTCCTCGGTCCAGGACGCCGTGAGCAGCACGGTTTCACTGGACATCCCGTTGGCGGACGTCGCCGCGTCGAGCTCGGGCACAGACGGCGACGACCCCTCGGGCAGCAGCTCGGCGAACCACGCTTCGAGCCGTGACCGCAGCTGCCGAGGGTCCCGGCTCGACCGGTGGATGTCGGTGATCTGCGGCGGCCCGGCCGTCTCCCCCATCAGCGGGCAAGGATAGGGGTCCTGTGAGCACAGCGCCCGACCCGTTCGCCCCCGCCCAACTGGGCCCGATCACCCTGCGCAACCGCATCGTCAAGGCGGCCACGTTCGAGGGCGCCACACGCGACCACGTGGTCAGCGACCGCCTCATCGAGTTCCACCGGCGGGTTGCCGCGGGCGGCGTCGGCATGACGACGGTGGCCTACTGTGCGGTGTCGCCCGACGGCTGTGGCACGCCGAACGAGATCATCCTCGCCGACGCCGCCATCCCGGGACTGCAGCGGCTGGCAGACGTCGTCCACGCCGAGGGCACGGCCGTCGCCGCCCAGATCGGCCACGCAGGCGCCGTGGCCGCGGCCACCGGCCATCGTGGACTGTCGCCGTCGCCCGTGTTCAGCCCTCTGGCCATGAAGCGCACCCGCGCCGTCACCGACGACGACATCGCCCGCATCACGCGCGACTTCGCCGACGCCGGGCGCGTGGTGGCCGACGGTGGGTTCGACGCTGTCGAGATCCACCTCGGGCACGGCTACCTCCCGAGCGAGTTCCTCAGCCCCAAGCTGAACCGCCGCACCGACCAGTGGGGCGGCTCGCTCGCGAACCGGGCCCGCTTCCCGCGCCAGATCGTGACCGCCGTGCGCGACGCGGTCGGCGGCCGCCTCGCCGTCACCGCCAAGCTCAACATGGCCGACGGCGTGCCCGGCGGGCTGTGGATCGACGAGAGCATCGAGGTGGCCCGCATGCTCGAAGCCGACGGGTGCCTCGACGCCATCGAGCTCACCGGGGGCAGTTCGCTGCAGAACCCGATGTACCTCTTCCGTGGCGAGGCACCCATCCACGAGATGGCCGACACGATGCCCGGCGTCATCGGACTCGGCTTCCGGCTGTTCGGCAAGCGGTTCCTGCCCGAGTACCCCTTCGAGGAGGCGTACTTCCTGCCCTACGCCAGGCAGTTCCGTGAAGCCGTCGACATACCGCTCATCCTCCTCGGGGGCATCAACCGCCTCGACACGATCCAGCGGGCGATGGAAGAGGGCTTCGAGTTCGTCGCCATGGGCCGCGCCCTTCTCAGAGAGCCCGACCTGGTCGACAAGCTGCAAACAAGGACGTCAGCCGAGGGCCTGTGCATCCACTGCAACAAGTGCATGCCGACGATCTACAGCGGCACCCGCTGCGTCCTGGTCGAGTAGCTCATGCCCGTTCTGGCGGTCGTGGAAGGCGTATAGCGATGCCCACGACCGCCAGTTCGTTGGGCGGTCCGTTCTGGCGGTCGTGGAAGGCGTATAGCGATGCCCAGGACCGCCAGTTCGTTGGGCGGTCCGTTCTGGCGGTCGTGGAAGGCGTATAGCGATGCCCACGACCGCCAGTTCGTTGGGCGGTCCGTTCTGGCGGTCGTGGAAGGCGTATAGCGATGCCCAGGACCGCCAGAACGGCGAGGGCAGAAGGTCTGAGGTCTTAAGCTCAGGCGTCGGCCAGTTCGCGGTTGAGGCGCTCGGTGACCTCGATGTACTCCTCGATCATCTCGTAGATGACCTCCTTGGCCGTGCGCACCTTGTTCATGCGGCTGACGATCTGGCCGACGGGCATGCCGAGGAGCTCCCGGTTGCCGGCGGCCGTGATCCGGCGGGTGGCGTAGGACCAGAGGATGAACTGCAGAGGCATCGGCAACGGCTTGGGCGCGTCGGGCGACTCCCATGCCTCCGTCCACGCCGTCCGCAGCTGCCGGGCGGGCTTGCCTGTCATCGAACGTGACCGCACCGTGTCGGTCGACGTGGCGTCGAGCAGCTTCTCCATGATCGGCGGTGTCATGTCCGACTCGGCGACCGTCAGCCAGATCGAGCCCGTCCACACGCCATCGGCGCCGAGCGCCATGGCCGCGGCCATCTGCCGGCCGCTGCCGATGCCGCCGGCGGCGAGCACGGGCGTCGGCGAGATGGCGTCGACGACGTCGGGCACGAGCACCATGCTGGCGACTTCACCGGTGTGGCCGCCCGCCTCGTACCCCTGGGCGATGATGATGTCGACGCCCGTCTGCACGTCACGAATGGCCTGCTCCTTCCGGCCGATGAGGGCGGCGACCTTGACGTCCTGGGCGTGGGCCCGCTCGATGGCCTCGGGCGGGGGCGGGCCCAGCGCCGACGCCAGCAGCTTGATGGGATGGGCGAGGGCGATGTCGATGAGCGGGGCGCCGGTGATGTCGGTCCAGCCGAGCACCCCCTGGTCGACGGGGCTCCCGCTTCCGTTCCCACCGCGCGACAAGGCGGCATCGTCGGGATCAGGCACGCCGTGGTCGGCCAGGATCTTGTGGACGTAGTCCCAGTGCTCCTGGGTGATCATCCCGTACAGGCTGTCGGCCAGGCTCTTCTCGTCGGACAGGCCCATCTCGCGGTCGGCGCTCTTGACGGGGATGACGACGTCGACGCCGTACGGCTTCCCGTCGACGTGCTCGTCGATCCACTTCAGCTCGAGCTCGAGCTGGTCAGGCGAGAATGCCAGAGCGCCGAGCACGCCCATCCCGCCGGCGCGGCTCACGGCGGCGGCGACGTCGCGGCAGTGGGTGAAGGCGAAGATCGGAAACTCGATGCCGAACATCTCGCACAGCCGGTTCTGCATATATCTGACGCCCTTTCAGATCGAGTCGTCCAAACCTATCTCCACTCAGCTGGCCAAGAACCTCTCGAGAACGGCGGCCAGCTCGACCGGCTTGTCGCCCTGGATGCTGTGACCGGCACCGTCGACGGTCACCACGTCTGCGTCGGGCCTGCGCCGCCGCAGCTCCTCGACATCGGCGTCGCTGACAACTCCGGAGTTGCCGCCCCGGATCAGCAGCATCGGCACCTTGATGCGCTCGACGTCGTCCCACAGGTCGGTGAAGGCGACAGCGGGCCGCTCGGGCTGCTTCCACGCCCGCACCGAGTCGTAGCGCCAGGTCCACGAACCGTCGGGCAGCTCCTTGGCGTTGTGAAGCACGCCGCGACGCAACGACGACACCGTGCGCGTGGGGTTGAACTGCACAGTGCGTTCGAGGATCTCGTCGAAGGACGCGAAGCGCTCCGGACCGGCGAGGAAGGCGATGATGGGCTCGGCCTTGGTCTCGTCGACCCCCGGGGTGACGTCCACGATCGCCAAGCGATGGACGATCTCCGGGTACTGCGACGCCACCCGAATGGCTGTCACACCGCCGAGGGACATGCCGACGAGCATGCGGGCGTCGGGCGCCAGCGCTCGTATGGCGTTCGCCACCGCCGGGGCGCTCGTGACCGGCGAGTAGTCGTGGTCCTCGCGCCAGTCGGAGTGGCCGTGGCCGGGAAGATCGAGGGCGACCAGCGGGCGGTCCAGCGCCAAGGCCACGGTGTCCCACGTGTGGGCGTTCTGGCCGCCGCCGTGGATGAGCACGAGTTCAGCAGGGGCGGACCCCCACACGAGGGCGCTGACATGCTGTCCCCCGCCGACGTCGACCGACGTCCGCTCGACCGCCGGCGGGCCCGACCACGGCAGACCCACCTCGGTCGCGTTGTCCTCGAACATGGAGAATTCGTCGTACGCCACGCTCACGCGCGCAGCGTAGGGTCACACGCCGATGACGGCCACCGCCCCGCAATTCGACAACTACAACGAGCGCGTCGCCCAAGGCCTGCAGCAGGCCCACGAGTTGGAGGGCGGCCTCCCCGGCTTCCTCGGCATCCGCCTGGCCGACTACTGGGCGGGCGGCATGCGCTTCGAAGTCGAGGTGCGAGACGAGCTCCTCACGCCGTTCAAGAACCTGCACGGCGGCGTGCTCTCGGCCACCGTCGACCACGCCCTCGGCACCGTCTGCTACCCGGTCATGCCCAAGGGCGCCTGGGCGGCGACGACGGAGTTCAAGTTGAACCTGCTGGCGCCCGTCACGGGCGGCACCCTGTCGGCGGTGGCGCAGATCATCTCGATGACCAAGCGCACCGCCGTGGTGCGCATCGAGGTCAGCAACGAAGACCGCCTCGTGTGCGTCGCCCAAGGGACGGTGCTGATCATGCTCCCGAAGTCCTGAGCGTTCTCGGCGCAGAGAAAAGCGTCAGGCAGGAATCGCCAACTCGAGGCGACGGCGCTCGAGCTCGCGCTTGAGGGCGGCGCGCTCCGACGCCGAGCCCTCCTTCTCGAGCGCCTGCTGGGCGGTCGCGAGCACCATGCGCTGGAAGTTGTACGTCATGAGCGCCGTGGCCGCGTGCATCATCAGGCGCAAGGAGGCCACCATGCGCTCGGCCTCCTCCCGCCGCGACAGGCCCGCCTCGAGCAGCGGTGCGCGGGCGTATGTCATGAACAGGTCGACGGCCCCCTCGGCGACCTCCTGGGCGGTCTCGAGCTGGGCGGACGCCACCCGCATGAACTCCTCCATCGGCAGGCCGCCCCCGAGCAGGCTCAGCAGCATGCGCACCGCCCCCACGTCGGCCTCGGTGTACCAGCGCTCCCGGCCCGACCGTCGGGGCCGCAGCACGCCAGACGCTTCCAGGGAGCGGAGCATGGCGGGCGGCACGCGGGTGCGCTCGGCCAGCTGGGCGAGGGTGAGGTGCTCCTGGGGAACTTCGATGGCGGCCGCGGCCGTGTCGTCGGGCTGCTCAGTCCCCCGGCCGAGCGTGCGCTCGATCATGCGCAGCGAGTAGCCGCGGTCCTTCAGATCGCGGATCAGGCGAAGGCGCTCCAGATGCCGCGCCCCGTACCAGGCGACGCGCCCTTCGTGACGAGGTGCAGGTAGCAGGCCCTTCGACTGGTACGAGCGCAGCAGCTCGACGGTGATGCCCGCCTCCCGAGCCAGCTCCTGCACCCGGTACTCCTTCACGCCTGCCTCCTCAGTTCATCGAACAGTTTTACAGATTACATCAAGCATTTACGTTTCTGTGTAACCATTGCGGGTACGGCCTAGTCCCATCTCCTATTCGCACGGCGAGGCTCCTTTTCGATCAGCGCAAGGCGGTTCGGGCCGGTCGGCCCGATCTTGTCGAAAAGGAGGCTCGAAGGGAGGAGCGCGCATGGGCATCGCCGTCACGTTTCCGGGCCAGGGGTCGCAATCGCCGGGCATGGGCACGGCGTGGCGGGGGAAGCCGGAATGGCACCTCGTGGAGCAGGCCGAGCACGCGCTCGGCAGAAGGGTCGCGCCGCTGCTCGTCGACACGGACCCGTCGCGGTTGGCACACACGCGCGATGCGCAGCTGGCGGTGTTCCTGACGTCGCTGTTGGCGTGGGAGGCGACCCGTCACGACGTCGACAACATCAGCGCCTTCGCCGGGCACTCGCTCGGACAGCTCACCGCCCTGACCGCCGCGGGCGTGCTCGCCTTCGACGACGCCGTCCGCCTCGTCGCCCGACGCGGCGAGTTGAGCCAGGCGGCCGCCGACGTCAACGCCGGCGGCATGGCCGCACTGCTGGGCGCCGACCATTCGCAGGCGAGGGCCGCATGCGAGGCGTCCCCCGG
>CADDZP010000039.1 GCA_902812475.1 Actinomycetota bacterium
GGCCCGGGCCGTGGGCGGCGCCACCGTCGCCCGCTACGGGTTCTCAGGCGACGGCGACACGCCCGACTTCACCCTCGACGGGGCCAACAACGTCATCGAGCGCGACGTGGCCCTGGTGGGCGGGGTGCTGTTGACCAAGCGCTCCGGCGGCGACGTGTGGAGCTACCCCAACGTCCACGGCGACGTGGTGGCCACCGCCAACGCCGCCGGTACCAAGCAGGGCGCCACGCTTTCCTATGACCCCTTCGGCTCGGCGCTGGCGGGCACGGCGGACAACTCGGCGGGCAACTACGACTACGGCTGACTGGGCTCCCACCAGCGGGGCCTGGAGCACGAGGGCTCGATCGCCACCATCGAGATGGGCGCCCGCCAGTACGTGCCGGGCCTGGGCCGCTTCCTCGAGGTCGACCCCGTCGAAGGCGGCTCGGCGAATGACTACGACTATGTGGCAGAGGATCCGGTGGATTCAACAGACGTCGGCGGCACATGCGGCTGGGGCAACCCATTCCATCGGTGTCGCAGTCAGTTACGGAGTTGTGAACCCGAGCCCCTATCGGTGCGACGTCCAGCAGGATTACGTCCACCCATCCGGCCACAAGAAGGGGACTATCGGCGGCACTGTTCGTGTGCGATGCCAGAGCGCCGTACAAATCACCATGGCCGGCAAGGGTTTCTCGCTCGTCTTGGCGGGGCTATCAGAACTTCGCGCGAGCGCGTGCGGTCTCTCGGAGGACGACGCCTAGTTTGGATCTGAACGTTTACGCGGCATGCCGGCCGGGCTCCCGCTATTCGTACAAATCCGAGGTAGACGTATATGTCACCGGGGGACAGGGCACCTGGATTGCTCACCTTCAGACGGCGCCGAGGCAGGTCCAATGCGGCTCCTGACCGTCGCACCGTTCATTGCGGTCGGCGAGGATTCGATACTCACGGTCGTCCGCGGCGCTCCTACGTCGGAGCCTGGGTTTGTCCCCCTCGACGCGTCCGTCGCCCCCTCGTCCGACGTAGAGCTCGCACGGTTCAATGCCGAGTCCGTCGGGATAGCGCACCTTTGGCGACGGCAGAGTCAGTGCGCTCCCACGAAGGCCGAGGTCGAACGTAAGGTCCCAAAGCGCCGTGTCGTCGTCCTCCGTTCTGGAGAACGCTTCATTGAAGTGGCGTTCTTCATGGACCTTGATCGCGACCTGCACGCGCCCGGCGAAGCCTGTTTCGAGTCGTACGAGGTCCTGCCGGCGGAGCTCCTAC
Organism: Actinomycetota bacterium; assembly: GCA_902812475.1. GTDB lineage: Bacteria > Actinomycetota > Acidimicrobiia > Acidimicrobiales > AC-14 > CADDZP01. Next base: position 1,246 of record CADDZP010000039.1, read on the forward strand.
TTACGCCCGACGTTTTCATCGAGCCGTCCGACGCGCCCGGCGTGTTGGTATGTGCCTTCGCGCGAGCGCCTGACAACAACAAGCGCGCCCCGATAAGCAGCGTTCGCGTCACCTGCCACGGTCGGCCAGGGGAGACTACGCACGCTGAGTACCCCCTCGATGTGTCGGCGTGACTGGCCCGTGAACTGACCGGTCGTCTCCACGCTTGCGTGACACGTCGGTAGGCCCAGGTCGGCCGTTATGCCGGCGCGGTCGATAGTCATCTGGTCGCGCTGCGGGGTCTCGCCGCACAACTGTCGCAGCGCGGAGTCGGGCTGCGTGGGCCGGCGCCCGGTGACCGGTCGCCCCGTTCCTAACGGCGGCCGAAAACCATGAAGGACTTCGGGAGGAGCCACTTGCGTTCGACTTCGATGGTGGCGTCGGGGAAGAGCAGCTGCAACTCGCGTTTGGTGAGCAGGTGGATCTCGTCGACGCGGGCCAACGCCTGTAGGTAGGTGCGCCGGCGGGGGCCGCGGTCCCACCACATGACGATCGCCGCCTTCACCTTGCGGGGCAACACGAAGTGGAGCGGAAGCACGAAGTGGGGCTCGATGGGGAAGAAGCGGTTGGGCGTCTGGAGGAAGTACTGGCGGCCCAGGCGGGTGACGTCGGCGAAGGCGGCGATGGCGTCGGGCCCGCCGACGTGCTCGACCACCGAGTTGGAGAAGACGAGGTCGTAGTCGGCGGGATCGACAGGCGGCTCGGTCGCATCACCGACGACGACCTCGATGGTCGCTTGACCGACCGTCTCCGTGCGCGGCTGGGCCCGAAGATTCAGACAGGTGATCTCCAACGGACGGCCAACAACGGCGTCGTCAGACCAGAACGAGGGCTTGCCGCCGAGGTCGAGGACCCGCTTGACGTCGTCCCAGTCGATGCGTTCGCGCAGCGCGTCCCAACGGCGCGCGCGCGTGCGCTCGGAGAAGCGTCGTACCCGCCGGCGGACGTGGCCGCCGAGGCCCCCCACTAAGCCCTTTTCGGGCCCTGGAGACTGCCTTCGCGCACGGCGTGGAGAGTATCGTGTCCCCTGGCCAGCTCTCCCAGGCCACCCAATGGCCGCCAGGCGAGGAAGCAGGAGAAGCTTGTGGAGCTCAGGGACTATCTCGACATACTCAAGCGGCGCAGGAACATCCTCATAGCCGTCCCCGCAATCGCTGCCCTGCTCGTCGTGGGCCTGATCGTGGTGAAGCCCAAGCAGTACCAGGCGACGGCGACGGTTGCTGCCCCCGCCCTCGTCGGCGGCGCCAGCTCGAACCAGTACAGCGGCGCCAACGGGCCCAAGTCCTTCGTGGCCAACTTCACGGCCGCCGTCACGTCGCCTCCGATCGTCGACCAGGTGTCGCGCGAGACGGGCGCGGCCAAGGGCCGCGTGAAGTCGGGGCTGTCGGCCACCGAGGTCGGCACCAGCAGCATCATGCAGGTGACGTACAAGACGCCCAAGCACAAGGAGGCGTTCAACGTCGCCGAGGCAGCCGCCGCCGACACCATCACCTTCTTGTTCAAGACGCAGGTGCAGCTGGCCCAGCAGCCCGTCGACGGGGCCAAGCAGGCACTGGCCGACGTCGAGGGCCAGATGGCCAACCTCTCCAAGCAGAGCGGTCTGGTCGTCCCCGACAAGGACTACGAGGTGCGGGCCCAGGCGTGCGCCAGCCTGCAGAGCGCCCAGGCCCAGGCCCTCGCCAACGGCCAGAGCGCCACGGCGTCACGCCTCGGCGACCAGATCAATTCCTGCAAGGGCGACCTGGCGGCGATGGCGCCGCAGGTGCAGCAGTACACCCAGCTGCAGACGCGCAAGGACGCAGCCGTCACCCAGCTCAACCAGGCCCAGCAGGCGCTGCAGGAGGCGCAGGGTCAGCTCCAGGCGGCCGACCCCAAGCAGGTCGTCAGCATGAGCAAGGTGCACCCGGTGTCGGTGATCGGTGACGTCGCCCAGAAGGGCGTCGTGTCCGTGGCCGCCGGCCTGTTCCTCGCTCTCGGCATCATCGCCGGGCTCGAGCTGCTCGAGCGGAGCCGTCAACCGGCGACGGTGGAAGTGCCCACCGAATGGACCAAGACCCAAGCACCCGGCCAGGAGCCGTTCCCGTCGCGCGTCTGAGCGCCGACGGGACGAGCGTCCCGGCCACAGCCAGCTCCGACGCCACCGCGCACGCTGGCCGCGGGCTTCCTCGTCGCGTCCGCCGTCCGCTGACGGCGACGCGCGTGGCGCTCCGGCGCCCGACGGCGTCGCTGCGGACGCTCCCCGAGTTCTTGATCCTCGGTGCCCAGCGCAGCGGGACCACGTCGCTGTACCGGTACCTCGCCGCCCACCCTGCGGTCGCGCCGCCGGTGCGCAAGGAGATCCAGTACTTCACCCTCCACTTCGGCCGGGGCACGCGCTGGTACCGGAGCCACTTCCCGGTGGCGGCGCGCCAGGCCGTCTCCTTCGAGGCCACGCCCTACTACCTCTTCCATCCGGTCGCCGCCGAGCGGGCAGCGGCCACGGTTCCCAACGCCAAGCTCGTCGCCCTGCTGCGGGACCCGGTCAGCCGGGCGTTCTCGCACTGGCAGCACAACGCCTCACGAGGGCTCGAGACGCTCGGCTTCGACGCGGCACTCGACGCCGAACCGGAACGGCTCGCGCTCGACGCCGAGCGTCTCGCCGACCCTGGGTACCGCAGCGACGCTCACCGCCTCTGGTCCTACGCCGCGAGGGGCCGGTACGCCGAGCAGCTCGAGCGCTGGTTGGCCGTCTACCCGCGCCAGCAGCTGCTCGTGGTGCGCAGCGATGATCTGTACGGTCGCCCGGCCGAGACGCACGCCCGCGTCCTCGACTTCCTGGAACTGCCGCCCCACACCCTCGACTCCTATCCGCGCTACACGCGGCGGGTGTCGGCGGCCGAGATGACCGACGCCACCCGCCGCCGGTTGACGGCGTACTTCCGCCCCCACAACGAGCGCCTGGCAGCGCTGCTCGGTGAGCAGTTCACGTGGGAGGCGGCGTGACCGAGGTCGTCACGCCGCCTCCCGACGACGGCGCCGCCGAGGAGTCCGAACGGGCGATCCTGGGCGTGGCCCGGGGCGGCGCCCTGAACATCGGCGGCCAGCTGTGCAGCCAGATCTCGTTCTTCCTCATCACCCTGTTCCTGGCCCGCAGCCTGGGTCGCGCCGACGTCGGCGTGTACGCCCAGGGCTTCGCCTTCCTCGTGCTGTTGGGCCTGCTGTCGCTGAGCGGCTTCCGCGCCGGGCTGACCCGGTACGTCGCCGTCCACCTGGCCGAGCGCGACTGGGGCGCCCTGCGAGGCACGGTGCGCCTGGGTCTGGGGCTGAGCGCCGTCTCGTCGGTGCTCCTCGGCGCTCTTCTTTTCGCCCTTTCGTCGTTGCTCGCCACCAGCGTGTTCGGCGACCACAACGTCGGCGTGGCCTTGCGCTTCGTCGCACTCACCCTGCCTGCGTCGGTCTTCATCGACGCCGCCCTCTCCGCCACGCAGGGCTTCAAGACCATGAAGGCGTACGCCGTCGTCGGTCTGATCTTCGAGCCGGCGCTGCGGCTGGCGCTCACGGTCGGCGCCCTGGCTGCCGGCTGGGGCCTCCACGGTGCGCTCGAGGCCCTGGTGGCCTCGAACTACGTCGGCGCCGCTCTCGCCGCCATCGCCCTGCGCCGGCTGATGCGAGGGCCGACCGCGACGCCCCGCTACCAGGTGCGCGAGCTGTTCGTGTTCTCCACCGTCAGCTGGATGGCGTCGCTGGCGTCCGCCGGCCTCATCTGGGCCGACACAATTCTCCTGGGCGCGTTCAAGACGAGCACCGACGTCGGCGTGTACCAGGTGGCGACGCGGATGGTGATGCTGGCCGCCTTCGTGATGACGCCCGTGAACGCCGCCTTCGCCCCGCAGATCGCCGACCTCTATCAGCGCCATCGCATCAAGAGCCTCCACCACACCTACGTGGCGGCCACGAGCTGGATCCTGCGCCTGTCGCTTCCCGCCTTCGCCCTGTGCGTCGTGATGCCCAACGAGATGCTGTCGATGTTCGGCAGGCGCTTCGAGGCGGGCGCCACCGTCGTCGTCGTCCTCGCCTTGGGCAAGCTGGTCGACAGTGCCACCGGGCCCTGCGGGCTGATGCTCAACATGTCGGGCCGTCCGGGACTGAGCCTGATCGACAACGTGTTCGTCCTCGCCACCAACGTGGGCCTCAACATCTGGCTCATCCCCCGCCACGGCATCGTGGGGTCTGCCTACGCGTGGGCCATCTCCCTGGCGCTGGTGAACGTCCTGCGCGTCGTGCAGGTGAAGAAGGTCCTCGGCGTGTTCCCCTTCGGCATGGGTGAGGCCAAGGCCCTGGTCGCCGCCCTGGCCGCCGGGCTGGTCGGGCTCGGTGTGCACCAGTGGCGCAACGACATCAGCGTGGGCACGCTGGTCGTCGGCGCGCTGACGTTGGGTGTGACCTACCTGGCTGTCGTCGCCGCCCTCGGCATCACCAAGGACGACCGTTTGGTTTGGGACGCGTTGCGCGGGCGCAAAGGTCTGGCGACGTCGTGACGACACGCGTGCTCTATGTCGCAGGCACAGGGCGCAGCGGGTCGACGCTTCTGGCGCGCATCCTCGACCGAACCGACGGCGTGTTCGCCGCTGGTGAGCTCCGCTACGTGTGGCAGCGCGGCATCGTCGACGACCGCGTGTGCGGATGCGGCGAGCCCTTCAGCCGTTGCCCGTTCTGGACCGAGGTCCTCGATCGGGCCTTTGGCGGCCGAGCAGGCGTCGACACCGACGAGGTCCTCGCTGCCCAGCGGGCGCTCACCCGCCTGCGCCACGTGCCGCGACTGGTCGTGGGCCGCAAACTGTGCACCCCCGCCTACGTCGACGCTCTGTCCCGCCTCTACCGGGCCGTCGCCGACACCGCCGGGTGCGAGCTCATCGTCGACTCGTCCAAGCTTCCGTCCTACGGCTTCGTGCTCGAGGCCGTGCCGAACGTCGACGTCCGCACGGTCCACCTCGTGCGTGACCCGCGGGGCACGGCGTACTCGTGGAGCAGAGCCAAGTCCCTGCCCGACGGCGACGGCCGCATGCAGCAGATGTCGACGCTGAAGAGCTCGACGCTGTGGTTGGCCTGGAACGCGGCCGCTCCGGCACTCTTCCGTGATTCCGACCGCTACTGCGTCATTCGCTACGAGGACCTGGTGGCCCGGCCTCGCGAGGTGGTCGACGGGATCCTGACGTTTGCCGGCCACCGCGGCAACGGCGCGGCCTTCGTCGGCGAGCGCACCGTCTCCCTCGACCGCTCGCACACCGTTGCCGGCAACCCCAACCGCCTCGAGAGTGGGCCCGTCGAGCTGCGGGCGGACCAGGCATGGACCAAGGCGCTGGGCCGCGGCCGGCGCGCCATGGTGACCGCCATCACCACTCCGCTTCTCGGACGCTTCAATTATCCTCGCATGGTGAAGGACGCTCCCCTGCGGGACGCGGCCGTTTCGCAGTAGCCCACGATGACCGCAAACCGACCCATCTTCATCGTCGGTTGCCAGCGTTCAGGGACGACCCTCTTGCGGCTCATGCTCGACGCCCATCCGAACATCAGCTGCGGTCCCGAGACGCGGTTCCTCCAGGACTTCGCCAAGCTGACGAGCGAGAGCTGGGACCGCCTGCACCTCTACGGCTTCCCCAAGTCGTACTGGCTGGACAAGGCGGCCGAGTTCTTCGACTCGTTCCAGACCGAGTACGCCAAGTCACGGGGCAAGACGCGCTGGGCCGACAAGACCCCTCGGTACGCGCTGTCGCTCGGCTACATCAACGAGCTCTTCCCCACGTGCCAGATCGTGCACGTCATCCGCGACGGCCGCGACGTGGTGGCGTCCCACCGTGACCGCTGGGGCTATTGGTCGGCCGTCAAGGCCGCGGAGAAGTGGCCCCGCTACATCCGCACCGCGCGCGGTGTCGGTACCCGGCTGCCACCGGACCGCTACACCGAAATCCGCTACGAGGACGTCGTCCTGGACACCGAGCCCACGCTCCGGCGCCTGCTCGACTACCTGGGCGAGCCGTGGGACGACGCCGTGCTGTCCTATGACGAGGCTCCCCACGACGTGGCCGGGCACTACCGCCAGCTGGCGAAGAACCGTCAGGCGTCGGAAGGATCGGGCGGCGCCGTCTACCGGTCCCGCGTCGGCGCCCATCGTCGGGAGATCGACCCGCTCCTCCGCACCCTCGTCGTACTGCGCGCCGGCTCGACGCTGCGCGCTCTGGGCTACCGGTGATGGACAACGAGGAGGCGCCCGTCTTCCTCGTCGGCGCCCCGCGGTCGGGGACGAGTCTCGTCTACAAGGCGCTGTGCCTCCACCCCCACGCCTCGTACGTCTCGAACTGGGTGCGACTGGTGCCGGCGCTCCCCCAGGCGGCGGCGCTCAACAGGGTGGCCCGACGCGTTCCCGAGCTGCGCCGGCGGGCCTGGTTCAGCGGCGGCGACAACGCTTACGTGTACGGCCGGCGACGGCCGCTGTGGCAGCGCCTGTTTCCCATGCCGGTGGAGGGCGAGCCGCTCTACGCCCGGGCCGGCGTCGACGCCGACGGCGCAGAGGGCGTCGACGTGGAGCGCCTGCGGGCGTCGTTCGCAACGGTTCGCCGTGCCAGCGGCGGCGCCGTCTTCGTCAACAAGCGAGTAGCCAACAACCACCGCATCCCTCTGCTCGTGAAGGCCTTTCCGCGCGCCCGCTTCGTCGAGATCGTGCGCGACGGCCGGGCCGTCGCCTTGTCGATGGCCAACGTCGACTGGTGGCCGGAGAGCGTCGTGTCCTGGTACGGCAAGACGCCTCGCCAGTGGGAGGCCGAGGGCGGCGACCCGTGGGAGCTGTGCGCCCGCACGTGGGTCGACGAGCTGCGGGCCACCGAGGACGGGCTGGCAAGTGTGCCCGTCGACCAGCGCCAGACGATCAGGTACGAGGACCTGGTGGCCGACCCGCACGGCGTGCTCGCCGGTGTGGCGGCCTTCGCCGGGCTCGACGGCGACATCGCCACGTGGCTCACCGGCGTCACGTTCCCCAACCGCAACGAACAGTGGCGCACGCGCCTCGACACTGCCGCCCTGCAGACCATCGAGGCCCTGGAGGCCGACGACCTGCACCGGCTGGGCTATGCCTGAGCAGCGCTACGCCTTCGTCCTCGGCACGGGTCGGTGCGGCTCCACCCTCGTGCACGAGCTCCTCGCCCGACACCCCGACGTGGGCTTCGTGACCAACATCGACGACCGCGTCGGCACCGGAGTCGGCGGCCGGGCCCAGCGCAAGCTGTACCGCCGGCTGCCACCGTCGCTCACCCAGAAGGGGCGGATGCGGCTCGCTCCGTCCGAGGCGTACCGGGCCCTCGCGCGGGAGGTGTCGCCGGTGATCGCCGAGTCGGCGCGCGATCTCGTCGCCGCCGACGCCGTGCCCTGGCTGGCCGAGCGCTTCCGTGCGTTCTTCGATTCGCGGGCCGCTGCCCAATCAGCGCCCCTGTTCCTGCACAAGTTCACCGGCTGGCCGCGCGCCCGCTTCGTCGACCGGGTGCTGCCCGGATCCCGGTACGTCCACATCGTGCGCGACGGTCGCGCCGTCGCCGCTTCGTGGCTGCAGACGGACTGGTGGCGCGGCCACCTCGGACCCGAAGGCTGGCACTTCGGTCCCTTGCCCCCCGACTACGACAAGGAGTGGGAGGCCTCGGGGCGCTCGTTCGTCCTGCTGGCCGGGCTGGCCTGGAAGCTTTTGCTGGACGCCTTCGACGAGGCCCGCCGGGAGATCGGCCCGGAGCGCTGGCTGGAGGTGCGCTACGAGGACGTGCTCGCCGACCCGCGCGCCCGGATGGCGGAGATGCTCGAGTTCCTCGGCCTGCCGTGGACCGCCGCCTTCGAGTCAGGGTTCCGGGCCTTCCGCTTCGACACGGCCCGCGCCGGCGCGTGGCGCGCCGCCCTGGGCGACGAGGCGTCGGCGGAGCTCGACGCCAGCCTGGCCGACCACCTGGCCAGACACGGCTGCGACGCGTAGGCGCGATGCGCATCCTCCACGTCAACAAGTACCTGTACCGGCGGGGCGGCGCCGAGTCCTACATGCAGGCGGTGGCCGCCCTCCAGCGCCAGGCCGGTCACGAGGTCGCCTTCTTCGGCATGGACCATCCCGACAACGATCCCCAGCCCTACGCCCCGCACTTCCCGTCCTACCTCGAGTTCGAACCGCCGCCCGCCTCGACCGTCGCCAAGGTCGCAGGCTTCGGCCGCATGGTGTGGTCGTCGTCGGCCCGCCGGGGCATCGACCGCGTCGCCGCCGACTTCGCGCCCGACGTCGTGCACTTGCACAACGTGTACCACCACCTGTCGCCGTCGATCCTCGGCCCACTCGCAGCGCGCCGAATTCCCGCCGTGATGACCCTGCACGACTACAAGCTGGCCTGCCCCACCTACCGCTTCCTCGACAAGGGTGAGCTGTGCCAGGCCTGTCTTGGGGGCCACTTCAGCCAAGCCGTACGCCGGCGCTGCAAGGACGGCTCGCTCGCATCGAGCGCGGCCATGGCCGCAGAGCTGGCGATCCATACCGCCACGCGGGCCTATCGCCACGTGCAGGTCTTCATCTGCCCCAGCCGCTTCATGGCCGGGCGCATGGCCGCCGCCGGCGTGTTCCCCGACCGCCTCCGGTGGGTGCCCCACTTCGTCGAGCCCGTGCCCGAGACGGGCGTCGATGCCGCTGACACCGTCGTCTTCGCCGGGCGCCTCTCTCCTGAGAAGGGCGTCGACACGCTCATCGACGCCGTCGGTCTGGCCGACGGTCGTCTGCGCCTCGACGTCGCCGGCGAGGGTCCCGATCTGCAACGTTTGCAGGACCTGGCCGCACGACACGCGCCCGGACGCGTCCGGTTCCTCGGCCGTCTGTCGCAGGACGAGGTCCAAGCCGTCGTCGACCGGGCCCTCGCTCTGGTGCTGCCCTCGCGCTGGTACGAGAACCAGCCGATGGTCGTCCTCGAGGCGTTCGCCCGGGGCGTGCCCGTCGTCGCCACCAACCTGGGCGGCACGCCCGAACTGGTGCGCCATGGCACCGACGGGCTGCTCGTCGGGCCCGCGGACCCGGGGGCGCTGGCAGCGGCGCTCTCGTCGTTGGTCGACGACCCGGCGCAGGCCCGAGCGATGGGCAAGGCCGCCCGCGAGCGGGCCCTCACCGACTTCGCCCCCGAGGTCCATCTGACCCGCCTCGACGGCGTCTACGCCGACGCCGCTGCTTCGGTCGCGAGGCACTAGTGCGAATCGCCTTCATCGGCACCCGCGGGGTGCCGGCCACGTTCGGCGGCGCCGAGCACCACGTCGAGGAGATCGGCAGCCGCCTGGCGGCGCGGGGTCACGACGTCACCGTGTACTGCCGGGCCAACTACGTGGCCGACGGTTCGACGCACCACAAGGGCATGCGTCTGGTCCGGTTGTCGACGGTGTCGAGCAAGCGCCTCGACGCCATCGTGCACAGTGCTCTGTCGACCGGCCACGCCCTCGGGCATGGCTACGACGTCGTCCATTTCCACGCCCTCGGCCCTGGCGTGATGGCGCCGCTCGCCCGGTACGGCTCGCGCGCCCGCGTGGTGCAGACGATCCACGGCCGCGACGACGAGCGGGCCAAGTGGGGGTCGGGAGCGCGAGCGCTGTTGCGGGGCGGCGGGTGGCTGAGCGCCCGGGTGCCCGACGCCACCGTCGTCGTGTCCCGGACGCTCGCCGACTACTACCGCACGACGTACGGGCGGGAAGTCACCTACATCCCCAACGGCGTGGAGCGTCCGGCCAGCGACCCACCGCCCCGGGAGATCGCCACGCGTTTCGGCCTGCACGGCAGCGACTACCTCCTGTTCGTCGGCCGTCTCGTCCCCGAGAAGGCAGCTGACCTCCTGCTCCGGGCGTTCCAGCGCGTGCCGGGCGACATCCGCCTGGTGATCGCCGGCGGGTCGAGCTTCACCGACGACTACACCGACGCGCTCGCCCAGCTGGCGTCGACGGACAAGCGGGTGGTCCTGCCTGGCTACGTGTACGGCGACGCCTTGGCCGAGCTCTACGCCAACGCCGCCGCCTTCGTCTTGCCGTCGTTCGTCGAGGGCCTCCCCCTCACGCTTCTCGAGGCGGCCTCGTACGGCACACCGGTGGTCGCATCGTCGATCGGGCCGCACGTCGAGATCCTCGGCACCGACGGGCCCGGCCACCGCCTGGTGCCGTGCGGCGACGAGGAGGCGCTCACGGCGGCTCTTGAAGAAGCGGCAGCCGGCGGTCCCGAGCTGCGGGCGGGCGGCGCCGGCCTGCGCGATCGGGTGCTCGGCGAGTACTCGTGGGACCGCGCTGTCGACGCCACCGAGGCCCTCTACCGTCGTCTCCTCCCATGAGCCGACTGGTCACCGTCCTCGCCCTGCTCGCCGCCCTCGCCGCCTGCTCCGGGGGCGGCGGAGGCGCCACCTCGAACACTGCCCCCGACCGGCAAGGCCAGCGCGCCGCCCGCCAGGCTGCCCGTGAAGTACGGCGCTGCCAGCGGCGGGGCACCTGTCCGTCGACGCCCGACCTCGGGACCACGCCGGCGTCGCCGACGACGACTGCGCCGAGCGGGCCCCTGAAGCCCGTGCTCCAGGGCCTGCTCGACCGCGACGGCGAGCCCCAGGGCCCGTACCTCGGCACCGCTGTGCGGGGCTGGGTGGTCAAGGCCTACTGGAAGGACCTCCAGCCGGCTCAGGGAGGCCCCCTCGCCGGCGACAACGTCATCGACCAGGCCGTCGCCGCCGCCCGTCGGCTCAACGCCGCCAACCCGTCGCTCAACCTCGGTCTCAAGCTGCGCGTCTACACCGGCATCTATGCACCCGCCTGGGCCAAGAACCTCGGCGGTCCGCCGGTCGACGTGGTCGACCCCCAGGACCACGAGCAAGGCACCGTCGGACGGTTCTGGACCGAGGACTTCGGCCGCGCCTACGCCGATCTCGAACAGAAGCTTGCCGAACGCTACGACACCGCACCCGAGGTGCGCGAGGTCGTCGTCTCTCGGTGCACCACATTCTTCGCCGAGCCGTTCATCCGCGACAAGGGCGACAAGACCTCTGTGAGCAACATGCTCGCCGCCGGTTTCAACTTCGACGCCGACCAGACGTGCCACCGCGAGGAGATCGACGCCCACAAGGTGTGGACCCAGACCCATTCCGACGTCGACTACAGCCCGTACCAGAACATCGAGCGCAGGAGCGCCCGCTCCGTCGACGAGAGCTTCACCGAGTCGATGATGGACTACTGCCGCACCAACCTCGGCGCCCGCTGCGTGCTCGAGAACAACTCCATCCGCACCCCGGTTCAGTCCAACTACGCGCCGATGTACGACCGCATCAAGCAGCTCGGACCGCCGATCTCGTTCCAGACCGCCAATCCGAACAAGATCGGCGACCTCCTCGCCACGCTGCAGTGGGCCGCACAGGAAGGGGCCAACTCCGTCGAGCTGCCCGGCTCCTACACCAACGACCCGCCGTCGACGTTCGCGGCGGCCAACGCCGCCCTCGTCGCCAATCCCACGCAGCGATGAGGTCGGTGGACGCCATCGTCACAGGCTGAACCGGCCACGCAGGCTCGTGGCCGTCGACGCCTTGCCCAACAACGGCAGGCCGAGCAGTTCCTCGGTGGTCCGCAGGAGGGAGTAGTGGTCGACCGGTGTGCTCACGACCGTGCCGGCGGGCACCGTGGGGGAGATGATGACGTTCGGCATGGGCGTGGCTTCGTCCCAGACGAGGAAGACCGCCGTCGTGGCTGATTTGTACTCGGCCGAGTCGAGGAGCGCCGGCACGAACGTCTTCAGCCAGGCGTCACCCGCAGCGACCGAGCAGTCGTGGGTGTCGTCGCACAAGTTGGGCGTCACGAAGGCGAACGTCGGCAGCGAACCGGACGGCAACGTTCCCGTGAACGGCACGTCGTCGCGGTTGCACGCCGCTCGATCGTCACCGCCGGTGTAGTAGGCGGCGGCGTTGTGCTTGACGGCGTAGGCGTCGGCGGAGCCGAGGTTGCAGTTGCTCGGCATCGACTCCTCGTAGCTCCGTGCCGTGCCGCCGTGGGTCCGCACCTGGCGGAAGATGTTGTCGACGGTCAAGGCGTGGCTGAACGGGCTCGCGTCGTCGGCGATGCCCTGGGTCGAGCCCGACGTGGCGCCGATGTAGTTGGGCAGCGAGGGCCGCCCGACGTCGGCGTAGTGCGTCGCCGTGCCGAACCGGCGGGCCAGGCCGGTCTCGTAGGGCGCAGCACCGCTTCCGATCACCTGGCCGTAGGACTTGTTCTCCATCCAGATCCAGACCACGTGCTCGTACGTCTTCGTTGGCGGCGTTGTCACCGCCACCGACGTGGACGGGGCCGCGGTCGTCGTTGTCGTCCGGGACGCGCCGCTGCCTCCGCCGCCACCGCAGGCGGCGAGGCTCACTAGAGCGAACGCCACCAGCGGCCGAACCGCCCTCACGCCGTGACTTCGGCCAGGCGACGGCGCAGGTAGCGCTGTTCAGAGTCGGTGGCGGCCAGCTCGAGGGCGGCACGGTAGGCAACGGCGGCCTCGTCGCCACGTCCGACGCGACGCAGGAGATCGGCCTTGGTGGCGGGCAGCAGGTGGTAGCCCGCCAGCCGGCCCGAGCGCTCCAGTTCGTCGACCATGGCCAGACCGGCGTCGGGGCCGTCGGCCATGGCGACGGCGACGGCCCGGTTGAGCGCGACGACCGGCGACGGGACCATCGCCGCCAGCCGCCCGTACAGACCGGCGATCTCGACCCAGTCTGTCGACGCCGCGTCGGGCGCGGTGGCGTGACAGGCGGCGATGGCCGCCTGCACCTGATACGGCCCGGGGCGCTCACGCCGAAGGGCGGCGTCGAGCAGTTCGACGCCTTCGGCGATGGCCTGCCGGTCCCACAGTGTGCGGTCCTGGTGCTCGAGGGACACGACCTCCCCGCGGGCGTCGACGCGTGCGGCACGCCGGGCGTCGTGCAAGAGCATGAGCGCGAGCAGGCCGCGGGCCTCGGGCTCGTCGGGCATGAGGGCCACGAGCAGACGGCCGAGGCGGATGGCTTCGGCGCACAGCTGGCGGCGCACGAGGTCGCTGCCCTCGGTCGCGGCGTAGCCCTCGTTGAACAACAGATACAGGACGGCGAGCACGGCCGCCGTGCGCTCGGGCAACAGGTGCGCAGGCGACACCCGGTACGGGATGCCGGCGTTGCGGATCTTGCGCTTGGCCCGCACCAGGCGCTGGGCCATGGTCTGTTCGGGCACGAGGAAGGCCCGGGCTATCTCGCTCGTGGTCAGACCGGCGAGCGTGCGAAGGGTGAGGGCGACACGCGTTTCCGGCGACAGCGCAGGATGACAGCACGTGAAGATCAGGCGCAGGCGGTCGTCGCTCACGCCGCTGTCATCGACGTCGCCCGGTTCGTCGCTCGACGAGAGCACGGCTGCCTCGTGCACCTTCAGCTGGCCGGTGGCGGCACGGCGCAGGCGGTCGACAGCACGGTTGCGCGCCGTCGTCGTGAGCCATGCCCCCGGGTTGCGGGGGACGCCGTCGCGCGGCCACCGTTCGATGGCCTGCGCGAAGGCGTCCTGCGCACACTCCTCGGCCAGGTCCCAGTCGCCGGTGACGCGGATGACGGTGGCGACGACGCGCCCCCACTCGTCACGGAACGCACCGGCGACGGCGGCGTCGACGGCGCTGCTCACATCTCCCAGATCGGCCTCACCTCGATGGTGCCGTGCTCGGCCGCGGGCAGCTTGGCCGCCACCTCGATCGCCTCGTCGAGGTCCTTGCAGTCGACGACGAAGTAGCCGCCGATCTGCTCCTTGGTCTCGGCGAACGGGCCGTCGGTCGTCAGCACTTCGCCGTCGTGCACCTGCACGGTCGTGGCGTCGGTCGTCGGGCGCAGGCGCTCGCCGCCCTGGAGCACGCCCCGTGAGCCCATCTCCTCGGCCCAGGTCCCGTACCGGCCCAGCATGGCCGCCGACTCCTCCGGGCTCTGGGCGGCGATGGCGTTCTCGTCGGTGCAGATCATCAGCAGGTACCGCATGGCTTCCTCCTTGTGGTGTCAGTTCAGCACCACGACGAACGGAGGACGCTCAGATCGACACTGCCACGCGAGAATTTTCAGGCGCCCGGCGGCGACGGAGTCGTGGAGTTCGTCGTCACAGCCGGCGTCGTCGCCGTGGGCGGTGTGGTCGCCCGCGTCGTCGGCACCGGCCGGGCCGTCGTCGGCGGCACGACCCGCCGGGTCGTCGGTACGACGCGCCGCGTCGTCTGCGTCGTGCGCCGGATCGTGGTGGCCGTCGTCGCCGGCGGCACCGTCGTCGGGGGCTCGGTCGTCGTGGTCGTCGCCGGGCCCGAGCTCACCGAGAGGGTGACGGTGTCGCCCTTCTTGATCTTGGTGCCCGGCTTGGGCGACATGTCGTAGACGACGCCGGCAGCGAAGGTGTCGTTGGGGATGCTGACCGGATTGGACTTGAACCCGAGCCTCGCCAGCGCCGCTACCGCATCGTCCTGGGTCTTGTTGATGAGATTGGGAACGGCGACGGTGGAGCTTCCCCCGCCGCCACCCGACAGAGCGACGATGATGAGGATGATGACGAGCACCACGGCGCCGAGGCCCGCCCAGAGGATCCACGGCGGCCGGCGGCGATCGCCGTAGTGGTAGGCCGGGGGTGCGGGGAGGACCGTGGTCGAGTCGTTGGCGCCGATGCGCACGATCTGGCCCTGGCCGGCGCCGGCCGCACCGCCGGCGGCAGC
>CADDZP010000040.1 GCA_902812475.1 Actinomycetota bacterium
GGTCGAGGAGCTCCAGCGACGGGCGCCCGAACGGCGCCCAGAATGAGCAAAGGGCGGAAGGGCTGAGCGGCGGCTCCACCCTTCTCGCCCGTTTACTCTCCCCCAGCGCCGGAACCTCATGGTGCGGGGACGTACCAGGGTGTTCAATCGGCCATCTGGCTGATTCGGTCAGAGCGCGGCCCGTTACCCTCCGGCGATGCCCGGCGAGCCGTGGTGGAAATCCGCCGTCGTCTACCAGATCTATCCACGGAGCTTCGCCGACAGCGACGGCGACGGCGTCGGCGACCTCGAAGGCATTCGCCGCCACCTGGACCACTTGGAGTGGCTCGGCGTTGACGCTGTGTGGATCTCGCCGTTCTTCCGCTCCCCGATGGCGGACTTCGGCTACGACGTGGCCGACTACTGCGGTGTCGATCCGCTGTTCGGCACCCTCGAGGACTTCGGGCGCCTGGTCGAGGAGGCCCACGAACGAGGTCTTCGGGTGCTCGTCGATTGGGTCCCAAACCACAGCTCCGACCGCCATCCCTGGTTCGTCGAGTCCCGGTCGTCAAGAGACAGTCCCAAGCGGGACTGGTACCTCTGGGTGGACGGCACCGCCGACCAACCCCCGAACAACTGGAAGGCGGCCTTCAGCCAGACCGAACCGGCGTGGACCTGGGACGACGCCACCGGCCAGTGGTACCTGCACCTGTTCCTGCCACAGCAGCCCGACCTCAACTGGCGCAACCCCGACGTCGTCGGCGCCATGCACGAGACGCTCCGGTTCTGGCTCGACCGCGGCGTCGACGGGTTCCGGATGGACGTGATCCACGCCCTCGTCAAGAAGGAGGGGTACCCGGACGTCGACGACCCCTGGCTGAGCACCGACCGCTTCGACGAACCCGCCACGCACGAACGCATCCGCGCCTTCCGGCGTCTTCTCGACGGCTATCCCGGCGACCGGGTGTCCGTCGGCGAGGTGTTCATCCTGTCCACTGCCAAGGTCGCCGAGTACTACGGCGACAACGACGAGCTCCACCTCGCCTTCAACTTTCCCCCGCTGTTCGCCCCGTGGGACACCGCCAAGTGGCGCACACGGATCGACCGGGTCGTCGAGGAGTTCGACCCTCGGGGCGCCTGGCCCACATGGGTCCTCTCCAACCACGACAATCCCCGCCACCGCACCCGCTACGGCGGTTCGGAAGCGACGGCCCGGGCCGCCGCCGTGCTCCTGCTGACGTTGCGGGGCACGCCGTTCCTCTACCAGGGCGAGGAATTGGGCCTGCTCGACGCCGACGTTCCGCCCGACCGCCGGGTCGACCCCGGCGGCCGCGACGGATCCAGGGCGCCGATCCCATGGGACGTATCGCCGACCCACGGGTGGGGTGATCGGGCCGAGCCCTGGCTGCCGTTCCCACCCGAAGCCGACGTCCGCAACGTCGAAGCCGAACGCGCCGACCCGACGTCGGTGCTCCACCTCTACCGCCGCCTCCTCGCCGCCCGCCACGACAGCGACGCCCTGCGTCTGGGAACGTGGCAGCAGCTCCCGAGCCCCGACGGCGTGCTCGCCTACGAGCGAGTCCTCGACGACGACCGTCGTGTCGTCATCGTCAACTTCACGGATGCCGATCGCACGGTGTCGGTCGGCGGGGACTGGACGGTCGACGTCGCGAGCGACGGAGCGGGTGAAGGCGGGCGCTACGCCGGCGCCGTCGCCGGCGACCAGGCGGTGGTGCTCAGGCCGCCCTGATGTCGACGGGCACCCCGAGGGGCAGCACCGTCGCCAGCCTGGTGATCCCGGGGTTGCTCATGCGGATGCAGCCGTGGCTGACGTCGGTGCCGAGGACCGACGCGTCGTTGTTGCCGTGGATGCCGATGACGCCCTCGCCCCCGTTGAACGTGCTCAGGACGTTGGAGAATCCCGACAGGCCGTAGGCGTAGGGCCCGTACACGGTGTTGGGGTTGGGCGGCTTCAGCAGCTCCTTGATGTAGTAGACGCCCCCCGGCGTGGGCGTGTCCTGCTTGCCCACGGCGATGGGCTCTTGCAGAAAGACGTCGTTGGGCACGGGTCCGTTCGGACACGAGTCGTGGCAGTAGACCGTGATCCGGTGCGACACCAGCTCCACGAGGATGCGCCAGTCGTGCTTCGTCAGGTCGACGTCGGACCGCTTCACCCAGCCGGTGCTCCCGTTGGGCCGCACCGGCAGGTACACGTTGGCCCAGTCGTCGTTCAGGTCCTTGACGAGGAACACGAGCGGGGCGCCCGACGGCTGCGGATTGTCGAGGGTGCGGCTGGGCTTGTCGGCGCCCTCACTGTCGTAGACGCCGACCTTGGCCAGATTGGCCTTGGCGGTGGCGACGATGCTGACGTTGGGGTTCGACGTCGTCTGGGACAGCGCCGTGGGTGGCCCCGTCTTGGGGCGGCTGCTGGCGACGACGCTGGCCGCGGGCAGGCCCTTCTGGAAGGCGAGGGCGCCCACGAAGATCGCCAGGGCCACCACGCCCATGAAGGCGTCGCCGACCAAGTTGTGTGAAGCGCGCCGGGCCACGGCGAGCGATGCTACAAGCGCCCCCGTGAGGTTTGGCGGTCACCCAGAGTGCGCACAACTCAAGGGAGATGGGCGACCGCTTCTCACTTCTGTGGCTCCGCATCAAGGAGCTTCCATGGGCCCGGATCGCCCTTGGGACACTGCTTGGCCTCGCCGTGGTCGTCGCCGTGCCCCCGCTTCGACGGGCCGCCGCCGCAGGAACGAGCCGGGTCGTGCTGACGGTGCTGTCCCCGTTCGCGCCGTCGATCAGCGGCTTCGACGAGCTGCCCCAGGCCAGCAAGGTCGTGGCCGCCGACGGCAGCGTCGTCGGTCGTCTTGGGAACGAGGACCGCCAGCCCGTGCGGCTGCACGACCTCCCACCCCACGTCGCCCACGCCGTGCTCGCCGCCGAGGACGCCAACTTCTACGACCACGGTGGTGTCGACCTGACCGCCGTGGGGCGCGCCGTGTGGAACGACATCCGCCACGGCAAGGTCCAGGGCGGCAGCACCATCACCCAGCAGCTGGCCAAGCTCAACTACACGGGCTCCAACCGCACGGTGTTCCGCAAGCTCCGCGAGCTGCTCTATGCCGCCAAGCTCGAGCAGCGCTACAGCAAGGAGCAGTTGCTCGAGCGGTACCTCAACCAGGTGTACTTCGGCGACGGCAACTACGGCGTCGCCGCTGCGTCGGCCCACTTCTTCGGCGTGGCGCCCCAACAGCTCAACCCCGCCCAGGCGGCGACGCTGGCAGGAATGATCCACGCGCCGGCCTATCTCGATCCGTACAAGCGCCCGGAGCAGGTGCTGACTCGCCGGAATGGGGTCGTCGACAACATGGCCAGGCACGGCTGGCTCGACTCGGCCACGGCCGCCACGACCGAAGCGGCGCCACTCACCGCCATCCCGCCGCAGCCCGACCCCAACGCCGGACCGGCGACGTGGTTCGTGCAGTACGCCGGGCGGGAGGCGGCCGGGCTCGAAACCCTCAGCGGCTCGGAGGTGTCACGCAGCAAGGTCATCTACACCGGCGGCTACACCATCGAGACGACGCTCGACCCCAAGGCTCTCGACGAGGCGGTCACGGCCGTGCGCCAGACCCTCGGCCAGCCGGGTGACCCGACGACCGGCGTGGCGTCCGTCGTGCCCGACGACGGGGCCATTCGCGTCCTGTTCGGCGGGCTCGACACCCACCGGCAGTTCGACGTGTCCAGCCAGGGTCGCCGCCAGCCCGGTTCGTCGTTCAAGCCCTACGTCTACTTGGCCGCCCTCGAGGCAGGCATCGACCCGCGGTCGCTGCTCGACTCGGGGTCGCCCAAGACGGTCCACTGCGGCGGGGAGGCGTGGACCGTGCACAACTACGAGGGCGAGGGCGGCGGTCCGATGTCCATCGACGACGCCATCGTCCACTCGGTGAACACCGTGTTCCAGCAGCTCATGGCCCAAGTCGGCCCGGGCGCCGTCCAGCACACCGCCGAGCGTCTCGGCATCGCCGCCGACGAGGTCACGCCCGCCCGCTGCGCCATGGCCCTCGGCGGTCTGCCCCAGGGCGTCAGCCCGCTGGAGCAGGCCGCCGCCTTCGCCGCCTTCGCAGCCAAGGGCACCTACGCGCAGCCGTACGCCATCGTCCGCATCAAGGACCGCCACGGCCGCATCGTCTACGAGCACCAGACGAAGACGACGCCCGCCCTACCCGCAGCCGAGGCCGGCGTGTTGAACGCGGCGCTGCAACGGGTCGTCGCCGACGGCACCGGTACGGCCGCCAACCTCGGGCGGCCGATGGCCGGCAAGACGGGCACGACCGAGAACCACGCCGACGCCTGGTTCATCGGCTATGTGCCCCAGCTGTCGACGGCCGTGTGGGTCGGCAACCCCGACTCGCTCGTGCCGATGACCGACGTCCATGGCATCGCCGTCGCCGGCGGGACGTTCCCGGCCCAGGTTTTCGCCCGCTACATGCGTCCGGCGCTGGCCGGAGTCGATCCCCAGCCGCTGTTCACAGCCTCACCCGACGAGCTCTCGCTGCACCGCCTCGACGCCCCGCCGCCCCCGCCGCCGACATCGTCCACCTCGTCGTCGTCGAGCACGTCGTCATCGACCACGGCGCCGCCCGCCAACGCTCCACCGCCGCTCGACCAGGCCGCCACGCCGCCTGACCGGTCGCACGACCAGGTCTATTCGCAGCCCGCCACGCAGTACCAGCGACCGCCGCCGCCCACGACGACCGCGCCAGGAGCGACGACGACCACCCAGCTGAAGAAGCAGCAGGCCGCCAGCCAGACGACACTGGCGGGGTGACAGAACACGAGCGCTGTCCCGGGTGCGACGCGCCCATCGACGAGAAGCGCGTCCGCCCGCAGGGTGACGTCGACCGCTTCAGCTGCCTGGTCTGCGGCCTCCAACTGGTCCGCCGCCCCGGGCAGGAGTGGGAGTCGATCCGGGGCTGACCCCAGTCGGCTCACCCCCCGTAGTTCATCCGCGTGTCCTCCATCCGCAGGGGCGGCGTGTCCTCGGGCTTCTGGAAGGCGGCGTCGATGACCTCGCCGAGGAAGAGGGTGTGGTCGCCGACGTCGACCGACTGCCTGACCTCGCACTCGAGGTAGGCCAACGCCTGGTCGAGGATCGGGGCCCCCGTGCGGCCGTCGTGGAAGCCGAAGCCGTTGAGCGTCATGGCCTCGGCATCAACCTCGACCGGCTTGGTGAACTTGCGCACGATGGCGCGGTCCTCGCGGTCGACGATGTTCAGGCTGAACACCCCGCCCTCGCTGATCAGCTCGTGGGTGACGGCTTCGTGTTCGACGCTGACGCCCAGCAGCTTGGGGTCGAAGCCCACCTGCGTGGCCCAGTTGCACGTCATGCCGTTGCGGCGGTCGCCGGCCCTGCTGCCGAGGATGTAGAGGCCGCTCGGCATCGTCCACAGCACCCGGCGGCGCAGACGGTCGTACTCATCGGGCTCGGCACCCTCGGGGAACGGCCCGACGGGGCCCTCTTTGAGCGGCATCAGACGGCCAGGCCGCCCTTGGTCTCCGACCACGTCTTGCCCGTCTCGACGTCGATGTCGTGGGGCAGGCCGAGGATGCGCTCGGCGATGATGTTGCGCAGGACCTGCGACGTCCCGCCCCCGACGGTCAGCGCCGGCGAGAACAGAAATCCGGTGACCCACTCCTCCCACTCGGGGTCGACGCTCTCCTTGGCCAGCATGCCGTCGGCCCCGAGCAGATCCTTGGCCAGGCCGAAGACCCGCTGGCCGTGTGGATCGCTCAGCGCCTTGCGCAGCGACGCGTCGGGGCCGGGCTTCTTGTTGACGGCGGCCGAGATCTGACGCAGGTGATGGAAGCGAAGGATCTCGCCTTCGATGTAGGCGTCGACCAGGCGCTGGCGCAGCACCGGATGGTGGGCACCGCCCTGCTTGCGCACAAGAGAGACGAGGTCGTTGACCGTCGGGCCGTTCCCCCAGATCAGCCCGCCCTTGGACAGTGACACCCGCTCGTTGGCGAGCGTCAGCTTGGCCATGCCCCAGCCAAGGTTCTCCTCGCCGATGAGATTCTCGGCCGGCACGCGCACGTCGGTGAAGAACACCCCGCAGAACAGGTCGCCGCGCTCGCCGCCCTGCATGTTCTTTATCGGCCGCACCTCCACACCAGGCGCGTGCATGTCGATGATGAAGTACGAGATGCCGCGGTGCTTTGCCACGTCGGCGTTCGTCCGGGCGATCAGGATCCCGTACTTGGCGATCTCGGCCAGCGAGGTCCAGATCTTCTGGCCGTTGACGACGTAGACGTCGCCGTCGCGCTCGGCCCTGGTCGACAGGTTCGCCAGATCGGAGCCGGCGCCGGGCTCACTGAACAGCTGGCACCAGATGTCCTCGCCGGCGAGCATCGGCGGCAGATATCGCCGCTTCTGCTCCTCGTTGCCGTACACCAGGATTACCGGCCCGCAGTGACCGATGCCGATGGGATTGATGGGCCGGCGCACACCCGCTCGACGCAGCTCGTCGTCGATGATCAGCTGCAGTTCGGGCTCGGCGTCCATCCCCCACGGCGGCGGCCAGTGCGGCACGACGTAGCCGGCCTCCGCCAGGTCGCGGCCGCTGGGATTGGGATGATCGTCAAGCCAGCGCCGCACCTCGACGCGCCGCGGATCGTCTTCGGGCGGAAGATCGACATCCATCCTCCTTGCTTACTCCGAACGCTCACCGAACGTCGAAGCAAAGGAGTGGCGCCTCTACGGCTCCCGAGCCAGTTCGGCCATCTGGGAGAAGAGGTCGACGAACGACGGCGGCCTGTCGGGATCGAGCTCGCGGTACACGGCGGCGACGTTCACCACGAGGCGCTCTCGTTCGCCCCAGTGGCGGTACTCGTCGATCATGTCCCGGGCGGCGTCGAGCGCAGCAAGGCCGGCGTCAAAGCGCACCTTGGCCTCGCGCTCGAGCCACAGCAGGTAGTCACGTTCGTCATTCACGGCGTCCTTGCCGACGACCGGCCCGTGGCCCGGCACGACCGTGTCGACGTCCATGGCCAGGATGCGGTCGAGGGCCGAGACCCAGTTGCCGATGGGACCCGCCCACACGATCGGGTGCCCGCCGACGAAGAGGATGTCGCCGGTGAACACCACACGGGAGGCAGGGACGTGCACGAGGATGTCCCCACGGGTGTGGGCGGGCCCGACCTCGACCAGCTCGACTTGCGTGCCGTCGACCGTCAGCGTGAGGGTGCCCTCGAACGTCTCGTCGGGCTTGCGCAGGGTGATCCCCCCGAAGTCGAAGGGACCGAAGATGCGGGCCAGGAACTCGCCGAGCACCCCCATGGCGGGTGCCTCCTCCACGAGGGCGGCGAGCGTCTCGGGCGGCGGTGCGCCGATCTCCTCGGCGCACTCCTTGGAGGCGACGATGCGGGCGTCACCCACCAGCTGGTTCCCCCAGCAGTGGTCGCCGTTGGCGTGGGTGTTCACGACCGTCCCGATGTGACCGGTCACCGCCGCGAAGGCGTCGAGCATCTCCTGGGTCAGCTTCAGGTCGAACAGGGTGTCGACGAGCAGCGCGCCGCCGTTGCCGTTCGGCCTCACCAATCCGGCATTGCTCCATCCCCAGGACCCATCGGGCTGGAGGTAGGCGAACACGCGGTCGGCGACCTCGTGCACGCCCTTCTCGTACGGCGGCCGCCCGCTCATCCTTCGTCCAGCTCGGTCTCGAACGCCATCGACGGCAGCGGTTCCACCGCCTCCGTCTTCCGCTCGCCCACGGTCGACAGCAGCAACGCCAGCGCTGGGAAGAACAGCACGGTGAGGAGTCCGGCCGTCACCAGGGCCGCCTCAGTGGCCGCGTCGATCTTGCCGAGCTGGTGGCCGAGGTCAGCCGCGACGACGATGAACGTCAACGACGTGGCCTGGATGAGCCCGGCGACGTAGCTGCGCCGGGTACCGAACCGGCGTCGGTACAGCAGGGCGGGCAGACCCCGGACGAAGAGCAGCGCCGCGAAGAACAGCACCAGCTCCTTGGCCGAGCTCCAACTGGCGAAGAGCGCCTTGACGTCGAGGCGCATGCCGGTGGCGACGAAGAAGAACGGGACGACGAAGCCGAAGCCGATGACCTCGAGTCGGTGGCGCAGACGCTCTTCGACGAGGACGTTCCCACGGTCGAGCACCCGCACCAGGGCGCCGGCCACGAATGTCCCCAGAATCGCCTCGAGTGCCAAGTGGTTGGCCAGCACGGCGAACAGGAAGAGCACGGCGATGGCCGCTCGCACACGCAGCATCGAGCTGGTGTCCTCCATCCTCTCCATCTGGCGTTCGATCCACCGCCCACGCCACGCTCGCCCGACGAGCAGGCTGCTCAGGGCGATGACGATGGCGAACCCCACGAGTACGACCAGGGCCGACGCCGGGCTCTTGGCGTCCTTGGAGAAGAACAGCGACAGCAGGAAGATCGAGCCGAACTCGGCGATCGAGCCGGCGATGAACAGCAGCTGGCCGAACTCGGACTCGAGCTCGCCGGTGTCTTTCAGCACGGGAACGACGACTCCGAGCGACGTGGCCGTGAAGATGATGGCGAGCAGGAGCGGGTCCTCGTTGGTGCCCGCCAGCTTCATGAGGTACCCGGCGATCACCGCCAGAGCGATCGAGACGGCGAAGGCCCGGGCCGCCAGTGCGGTGACCGGGCTGCGCAGGGTGTCGAGGTCGACCTCGAGGCCGGCCAGGAACAGCAGGAAGGCCAAACCGATCGTCGCCATGAGGCGGACGTGGACGTCGGGCGTGGCGATGTGCAGGACCTGCGGCCCGATGATGATCCCGCCGACGATCTCGAGCACGACGGTGGGGATGCGGAGCGACGGCGCCAAAGAGACCACGATCGGTCCGCCCACCGCCACCAGCGACATCCAGAGGAGGTCGGTGAACACTCGTCAGCCGGCGGCGTCCGCCTCGGCTGCGAGAGCCAGGTCCTTGTTCGTGATTCCGCCCTCGCTGTGGGTGCTCAACGCCACGCGCACGCGGTTGTACCGCACATCGATGTCGGGGTGGTGGTCAGCCTTGTCGGCCCGGAAGGCGAGCCGCACGACGAAGGCGACGGCGTCGCCGAACGTCTCGAACTTGTACTCCTTGACGATCTCGTTGTCCTGGCGCTCCCAGCCCGGCAGCTCGCTCAGCCCGTCGCGCACCTCGTCGTCGCTCAACTTCGCCACGTCATCCTCCTCCCGTCTCCTCGGTCTCGCCGAGGATCTCGTCCAACTTCAGGAACGC
Source organism: Actinomycetota bacterium (assembly GCA_902812475.1). GTDB lineage: Bacteria > Actinomycetota > Acidimicrobiia > Acidimicrobiales > AC-14 > CADDZP01. The sequence goes on from CADDZP010000040.1 coordinate 9,242, forward strand.
TGCCAACCGCTCACACGGGCTCATCTTCCCAGGTGCATCCGCGCGGGACTATTTCGCTCTGCTAATTTGTTTGGCTAACTGATGAGAATTTCCGACGCACTGATCTCCGAAGCGGACCTGGCGTCCCGGCTGCGCCTGGCGGTCACCAGGCTGGCCCGGCGCCTGCGCCAGCAGGCGGCGGCCGAGTCCGAGGTGTCGCCTTCCCAGCTCTCCACGCTGGCCAGCGTCGACCGCCTCGGGCCGATCACCCTGGGCGACCTGGCCGCCGTCGAGCGCGTCCAACCCCCGACGATGACACGCATCGTCGGCGTGCTCGAAGAGGCGGGCCTCGTGAGCCGCGCTGTCGACGAGCGGGACCGGCGCGTCGCCCACGTGCAGACGACGGTCGCCGGCCGCCGCTTCCTGGAGCGCAGCCGCGGGCGCAAGGACGCGTACCTGTCCAGCCGCGTTCGCACACTCGATCCCGACGACCGGGCCGTGCTGGCCCGGGCCGCCGTCATCCTCGAGCACCTGCTGGAGGGCGACAGCCTGTGACGCGTGTCGGCCTGGCGGGGCGGCGCACGTTCCACTCGCTCCGAGTCCGCAACTATCGCCTGTTCTTCTTCTCCCAGCTCATTTCCTTGAGCGGCACGTGGATGCAGACCACGGCCCAGAGCTGGCTGGTCCTCGAGCTCACCGGGCAGTCGGGCGCCGGCTTCGCCCTCGGGCTGATGATGGCCCTGCAGTTCCTGCCCATGCTGCTGTGCGGGGTGTGGGGCGGCGTGGTCGCCGACCGTTTCGACAAGCGCAAGACACTGATCTGGACGCAGAGCTCGGCGGCCATGCTCGCCGTGGCCCTGTGGCTCATCGTGCTGGCGGGCGTCACGCAGCTGTGGATGATCTACGTCCTCGCCTTCTGCCTCGGCGTCGTCACGGTGTTCGACAACCCGGCCCGCCAGGCGTTCGTGATCGAGATGGTCGGCGCCGACGATGTCAGCAACGCCGTCGGCCTCAACAGCGCCGTTTTCAACGGCGCCCGCCTCGTCGGGCCCGCCATCGCGGGCGTGCTCATCCACGCCATCGGCATCTCGCCGTCGTTCCTCGTCAACGCCATCTCCTTCATTCCCGTGGTCGCGGCCTTGGGTGCCATGCGCACGCGTGAGCTGTACCAGCGCACCCCGCTCCCCCGCGAGAAGGGCCAGATCCGCGAAGGCCTGCGCTACGCGTGGCGCAACCCGCTCCTGCGCTCGACGCTGCTGCTGGTGACCGTGGTCGCCACGTTCGGGTTCAACTTCATCATCGTGCTGCCGCTGCTGGCCAAGTACGTGTTCCACGGCGGGGCAGGGCTGTACGGGACGTTGTTCGCGGCGATGGCTGGTGGATCGTTGATCGGTGCCCTCTTCGCCGCCGGCCGAGCCAGGCCCAGCCGCGGGGTGCTGGTCGGGTCGGCGGCCGCCTTCTCGGCGCTGGCAATGCTGGTGCCGCTCGCGCCCAACGCCATCGCCGCCATCGTCGGCCTCGTCCCCATGGGTGCGTTCTCGATGGTGTTCATCGCCACTGCCAACTCGACGCTGCAGCTCGAGTCTCGTCATGAGATGCGTGGCCGGGTGATGGCGCTCTACGCCCTCGTCTTCCTGGGCAGCACGCCGATCGGCGGTCCCATCATCGGATGGATCTCCCAGGCGTGGGGTGCCCGCGCCGGCCTCTTCGTCGGCGGCGTCCTCAGCCTTCTCGCCGCCGTCTGGGCGGCGTGGCGCCTGCACCAGGACCGCGTCCTGCCCGGCCCTGACACGCTCGTCAGCTTCCCCGACGCAGAACTCGAACTCCAGGAGGCGACAGCCTGACGACGGGCATACTTGTGACATGTCTGTCGCTGAGATGGTCGAGGAGATCCTCGGGACCGACCTTCCGGTTGCGTTCGAGGCCTATGACGGAAGTCGGTGCGGCCCGGCCGACGCCCCCGCCACGCTGGTACTCCGCTCCCCCACGGCGCTGCAGCGGATCCTGACGGCACCCGGCGAGCTCGGGTTCGGTCGTGCGTACGTCGCCGGCGACCTGGACGTCGACGGGGACATCTGGGCGGCGCTCTCCTTGCGCGACCGCATGCCGTCGGTGAGCCTCCACCCGAAGCAGTGGCTGACGGTGGCCCGACTGGTCGGCGCCGCCGGGCTTCGTCGACCGGAGCCGCCCGCTGAAGAGGCTCGGCTGCGCGGGCGCCGCCACAGCAAGCAGCGGGATGCGGCCGCCATCGCTCACCACTACGACGTCTCCAACGAGTTCTACCGGCTCTTCCTTGGGTCGACGATGACGTACTCGTGCGCCGTGTGGGCCCACCCGTCGGTCACGCTCGACGAGGCCCAGGAGGCGAAGTACGAGCTGATCTGCCGCAAGCTCGACCTGCAGCCCGGTCAGCGGCTTCTCGACATCGGTTGCGGCTGGGGCGGCATGGTGATGCATGCGGCCCGCCACCACGGCGTGAGGGCCGTCGGGGTCACGTTGTCGAGGAAGCAGGCCGAGCTGGCCGACAAGCGCATGGCCGAGGCCGGTCTTGGCGACGTCGTCGAGATCCGCATGCAGGACTACCGCGACGTCGACGACGGCCCCTACGACGCCATCAGCTCCATCGGCATGTTCGAGCACGTGGGACTCTCCCAGGTGAAGGAGTACTTCGACAGGGTCCACACGCTCCTGCGCCCGCAGGGCCGCTTCATGAACCACGCCATCGGCCGCCCGCCCGGCGACCGTCCTCGCTTCGCCCGGGCCAGCTTCATCGACCGCTACGTGTTCCCCGACGGCGAGCTCCACGAGGTCGGCACGATCGTCTCGGCGATCCAGGAGGCCGGCTTCGAGGTCCGCCATCTCGAGAGTCTTCGGGAGCACTACGCCCTCACGTTGCGGGCCTGGGTGGCGAACCTCGAGGCCGACTGGGACGAGGCTGTCCGTCTCGCCGGCCTGGCCCGCGCCCGCATCTGGCGCCTCTACATGGCCGGCTCCGCCGTCAACTTCGAAGCGGGCCGCACCCAGATCCACCAGGTCCTCGCCACCCGCTCGGACGACGGCCTGAGCGGCATGCCACTCCGCCCCAAGTTCGAGCACTGACCGCCCGTCGCCCAGCGCGCACGGGGCCTCCCGCTGGCTCGACCGTCGAGCCGCGGGAGCGGCGCCCCGTGTCAAAGCCCGGGGACGGTTGCTTTAGACGGTCCGGCGGGCCCGACCGAATCGTTGCAACTCCAAGCACTTCGTGCAAGTACTGCTTCGGCTGCGTCGTTCTGGCCGTCGGGGACCGGCGGTGGCCGCGCTACTTCGCCATATGCGCCTCCCGACGCTTCAGAACTGCAATGTGGCCGTTGGCGCACAGGCCCAATGGCATGAGGTCCACTGGGGTCGTCACGTCCGCGACGTCGTCGGACTCGCAGACCGGACAGACGTTCTCGGCGGGCCTGTGCTTGTCCTCAGGCTCCCAATCCGGCACCGGCTCGATGGACGCCATCGAGACCTTCTCTCTCGCCGGGGCTCGTGGCTTGACACCGGCGGCAGGCTGAATCGTACGACAGATGACGGACATACCGGTGCAATACCACCCCGGTCACGTCTTCGGACGTGGCCTCTTTCGGCTGTTCAACTGGTCGTCGTGGACGTGCTCGGCCGCCCGCCAAGCTCGGCATTCAGGACACCAGACCGGGAACGGCATCCCCCCGCGCAGGAACTCCGTCTTGTGGTCATGACACAGCGGCGCAGGCGGCCCCGGTCGGTACGCCTCGTTCTCGATCGTGGGTGCGAACAGCCCGTCACGCGTGAGCACGCCGCAGATCGCGCACGGATGCTCAGGCGCCTCCATGGGCCCACGCTACGCCTCGTTCGGCTGGATCACGCTGACGGTGCCCACCGTCCCGTGGCAGTTCTTGTGGTCTGACGGTCAGGGTCGCTCGGCACGCCGAGGACCGCGCACGATGTACAAGGCCAGCCGATGGTGCCAGACTACGGGCGGCTCGAGAAGGGGGCCGCTATGCGGAAAGACCTACCGTGGATGTCGTTCTTCATCCACGTCTTGGGTGTCGCCGACACGTACGCCTCAGCCGATGAGGTGAGCGCCGAAGTGCTCGGTCTCGCTGCGGGCGACCGACACGCTGTCGAGGCGGCGCGGATCCACCTGATCTCATCACGCGGTCGGTCGGTGTCGCGTGAGCGCTGGGGCGCAAGATGATCTGGGTGATGGGGTTCGGAGGATGGTTCGCGTCGTCGACGGCGCTCGGGGTTGTCGTCGGGCGCCGGCTCCGAAGGATGCGACGCCGCTGCCGCCTCGCCACCGCAGTGACGGCGCCCGACGAAAAGGGCGTGGGATAGCAAGCGGTTCGCTACGTCACGGTCAGGGTGCCCACCATGCCGTGGGAGTTCTTGTGGTACTCGCAGAAGAACTGGATCGACCCGGACTGGGTCGGCGTGAAGGTCACGGTCTGGGACTCGCCCTTCTCGATGTCCTTGTTGACGTTCAGCGACGTGATCGAGAAGTTGTGCTCGGCCTGACCATCGTTCTTGATGGTGACCGTCACGGGCTTTCCTGCCGTTGCGGTGATCGTCGTCGGGGAGAAGGCGAAATCCCGTGCGGTCAAGTTGATGGTGCTGGCACCGGCCTGGCCGTTGGACGAGGCGCCATTGGCGGTCGCCTTCTTGCCCCCTCCCCCGCCGCAGCCGGCGAGCACGACGGCGGCCGTGGCCGCCATGAGAACTCCTGTGATCCATCTGCGTCCGCGCATCGACTGTTCTACGCAGAAAGCGCCCGGACGGATTTCAGCGCACGCGAAATCCCGATTCGCCCTGCGGTTCCTCCTCGCTGACCTCGACGCGGTCGACGTCGGCCCGGCGAGGGCCCTGGCGGGCCCAGGCGACCATGCGGTCGACGGCGCCGGCGTCCCCCTCGAACACGGCCTCGACGGCGCCGTCGTTGCGATTGCGCACCCATCCCGACACGCCGACCGACGACGCCATGCGCTGGGTGCTTTGGCGGAAGAAGACCCCTTGCACGCGGCCGTGGACCACGACCCTCCGCCGCACGGCCATGCGCCGACCCTACGCTCGCCACTTCATGGAGGTGCTGTCCAGCCGCGTCATCCTGCGGCCTGTCGACCTCGAGCGCTCGCTCACGTTCTACGGCGAGACGCTGGGTCTGAAGGTCTACCGGGAGTACGGCTCCGGTGCCGACCGGGGCGTGGTGTTCTTCCTGGGTGGTGGCTACCTGGAGGTCACCGGCCGAGCGCCGCCCGTCGACCGCGACCTCGACAAGATCACCCTTTGGCTCCAGGTCCCCGACATCGGCCACGCCCACGGCCACCTGGCCAGGGCCGGCGTCGAGATCACCGACCCGCCCGAGCGCAAGCCGTGGGGTCTGCTCGAGATGTGGGTCCGGGACCCCGACGGCGTGTCGATCGTGGTCGTCGAGGTCCCCGAGGACCACCCACTCCGACGCCGAACCTGAGGAGACCTAGCGGTCTCCTGCGGGCGGCCAGTCGGGGTCCAGCTGGCGGAGGAACTGGGCACAGCGTTCGGCTTCGTCCAGCTCCCCGATGACTTCGGCCGTGCGCCGCAGGCCGTCGAGGGAACGCAGGAACCCGCGGTTGGACTCGTGACGCCACCGGACGTACCCGGACCCCCGCCATCCCGACTGGCGAAGCCGGTCGAGCCCGCGGTGGTAGCCGACGCGGAAGTAGGCGTAGGCCTCGGCGTCGTCGCGCGCCACGCTCCCCAGCCGCGACCACGCCTCCAGCGAGCGGGGCCACCGAGCGGCGACAGCGGCGAGGGCGTCACGCGAGTCGCCCGCCGACCCCAGCGCCGACAGCACCTCGGCGGGCTCGGGGTCGAGCACGGTTTCGGGCGGCCCGGCGGTGAAAGAGATGCCCGACATCAGGTCCTGCCTCTCGGTCGCGCCGGCGGCGCCGGCCAGGGGAACTCCGCCATCGCCGTCCACTGCTCCTCGGTGATCTCCTGCCAGCTCCAGAACGACGCACCCACCGCACCGCCGGCGTGGGCCACGTCGAGGAAGCGCCAGGTCTCGTCGGCGCTCGGCGACACCTGGCGCCCGCCCTCATCGCCCATGTTGTATCCCTGGCCGATCACGTGCACCGGCCGGAGGGTGCTCAGCCGGGCGATCGCCTGGGCCGCCGCCGCGCCGGGCTCGGTGCAGCCCCAGTAGACCATCGCCGCGAAGGCGTCGACGTAGGGGGCGATCGCCCGGTAGGGATAGCTGGCCCAGAAGGGGTCGGTGGGGCGGAACACTGTGGCGATCACGGGCCTGTCGGGAGCCGCCTGGTCGACCAGGCCCAGATACACCTGCAGGCGCCGCTCGGTCACCATGACGCCCTCGGACGCCGTCTCCAGGTCGGGGCTGAACCCGTCGAGCCGGTCGCCGTGGGCGCCGCGCCAGCCCAAGGCGGCCGACGTCCACTGGGCGTCGGCGACGGGGTCGTACAGGTACGGGAATCCCCACCCGATGACCGACAGCCCGCGCTCGTGGGCCTTGGCCACGAGGTCGTCGAGCACGCTGGCGCCGTAGAAGCCGTCCTGGGAGTCGCCGACCCGGACCCAGACCTGGCCCAGCCCGGCCGCGACGGCCTTGTCGACGACAGCGTCGGCGTTGCCGTTCTCGGTCGAGCCCCACTTCCACAGCCACATCCCCTTCCCGGCGGCGGCGTCGAGGGCGACGGCGCGCGCCACTGCGGGTGACGGTTGGGGAAGCGCGGTCTCGGGGACGAGGACGGCGGGGTGCCACGG
>CADDZP010000041.1 GCA_902812475.1 Actinomycetota bacterium
TGAGTCCCGGCGCCGATCACGTCAAGAGCGTCGTGGACACCCCTTCAGAGAACGCGTCCTCGACGAGTGCTCGAGCCCTCGTCGACTACATGCAAGACGCGCGAAATCCCACTTGAGATAAGTGCCGATCGATGGCAGAGCAACGAACGCGAGAACCGCTGCGCCGATGACCTCGCCCATCCGCGACCGAATCTGCGGTTGCGGGACCCGTCGCGAGATAAGGAATATGGCGCGAGGTAGCCACGAAGGTAGCCAGGGGGCAATTCGACCGCCTATCCCGACTCGGGACTACACGCCGGGAGCCGCTGTCACCCAGGACCACCTGCCGGACGGCTGACCCCTTGCTGAGCAGCGAGAACTGGCCGGACTGGAGCAAACTGGGCAGCACCGGAGCGGGTTCGCCAAGACCCGGCAGACGCCTTGGCGGGGCAATGACGCGCAAGGGGTCACAGGTTCGAGTCCTGTACGGCCCACAAAACCGCAGGTCAGCCACGGTGGGAGAACGCACCCCGCTTCCACATCATCGTCACGAGGTGGCCGTTTTCGTCGGTGGCTACCTCGTGGACGTGGCATCGGCGACAACTCGACATTGCGCGAGAGCGAGTCGACGCAGGGTTGGGTGGCACCTGGGGGGTGCCATCCGGCTCGGGTCTTTGCGGCACCGTCGATCGGCACTTTGTGGCCACCCCTACTGACGAGCATGTCCAGGGTCACCTGGCGACGTCAAGCGCTTACGTTGCGGCATCGATGAGCACGGCGCGGGCCCGGTGCGACCACGTCGCGGCCGCGTGTCTCGAGTCCGGCCAACGCTCCGTCTCCTTCATGGCCCAGCTTGCCCACGAGACGATGTGGTCGTAGTGGTCGATCATGAAGCGCATACCCAGCGCATTGACGTGAAGGCGTTGGGGGAAGTCTCCGCCGTCGGCGGCGAGCATGCCCTGGGCCATCACTGCGAACTGCTCTCGTGCTGTGCCGGCCTGCTCGGAGATCCGTTCGATCGTGGTGCGTAGCTGCCCCAGATCGCCCTGGTCCGCAAACAGAACGCGCAGCATGCCCTCGAACTCCAGCTTCGGCGGCGTGATCTCGGTGCCCAGCCATCGCTTGAGCGCCCGCCGGCCCGCCGGCGTGATCGAGTAAGTGGTCCTCGGGCGCCTCCCGACTGAGTCGCGTCGGGCTCGGGCGAAGCCGGCGTCGACCAGCCGCTTGGGCTCGTCGTAGAGCTTGCGCTCACCTCGCGGCCAGACGAAGTCGATCGTCCGTTGCATCTGCTTGGCCAATTCGTAGGTGGTCCAGTCCCGCAGCGAGAGCAGGCCGAGGACCGCGTAGGACGTGGTGCTGAGCTCGGCCATCGAGCCAGACTATCGCTTGACATGGTGCCCTGGGCAGTATTTAACGTTGATACTGCACCGGGCACTATTGCGGGCGAGAGGAGAGTGCGATGAGCGAACGAATGACGGCGGGCGCGGGCGACCGTGTGTGGACTCTCAACACGTGGTTGCGCTACGTGGCCACGGGCGCCGACACCGAAGGTCGAGTGGCGATTCTGGAACAGCGGATGACACCGGCGGGGGATACGCCACCGCACGTGCATGAGCGTGAGGACGAGGGCTTCTACGTCATCGACGGGAAGCTCAGGGCACAGATCGGCGCCGAGACGGTGACCGCCGGTCCCGGTGAGTTCGTGTTCCTCCCTCGGCAACTTGCGCACAGCCTGCACGCGGAGACCCCCGAGGTCCGAGGCCTGATCCTCGTGAGCCCGGCGGGATTCGAACAGCTCTTCGCAGCGGTGGGGACTGCCGCGCCCACTGACGAACTGCCTACGCCAGCGGCGCCGGATGTGGCCGCGCTGGCGCAGGCCGCCGCCAGCTACGGCGTGACGGTCCTTCCGCCTGAACCGGCGCCCGCATAGATGGCCAGGGTGGACGCGCCCTTCAGGCCGTCGATGTCGGAGTCAGACGACTGACCGCGCTGTGCAGACGGTGGATCACGTGGTTCGAGAAGAGGTCGGCGACCAGCTCGCCTCTGCTGTTGACGCCCGCCTTCTCGTAGATCATTTTCACGTGGTCGCGAACGGTGTGGACCGAGAGCATGAGCTCCGAGGCGATTTCCTTGAGCGACCTTCCTCGCGCCAGCAGCAGGACGATCTCCGTCTCGCGCGGCGTGAGACCGTAGGAGTCGAGCAGGAGCCGGGCGATGTCCTTGGGCGGGGCGGTCTCGACGAGGAGAGCGACGGCCCCGACTTCTCCCTCGATCGGAGCGACGTGGAGCGAAAGCCACCTGCCGCTGCCGTCGAGGATGCGGGTGGTGATGTTCGTGGAGGCGCGGCTCCACCGGGCTTTGGTCGCCGCTGCCCGCACCAGGGTCGGCAGATCGCCGTCCAGATCGGGCTCGCCGCGGAGCGCGTCCAGCACCCGCTGGGCGCCAGGGGTGGTGGCCGTGATCCGGTCCTCGGCGTCGAGGATGACCATTACGGGCGCTTCGCTGGACGCAGCGTCCGACATCCGGCCGAGGGCGCGCCGCAAAACGGTGATGGCGGTCGGGACCAGCTGGCGTACGTCGGCGAGCTCCTCAGCGGTGAAGACGCCCGCGCCATTAGGCCGCAGGAAGGCGCCGATCGCCAAGCAGCTCTCGCCAGCCACGAAGGCGACGCGCAGCTCGTCGTCCGCACCCATGTGCGAGTAGATCTTGCGGTAGCGGGGACTGCGGTCGAGGTCACCGTCGACGGCGTCGGCCAGCGTGGCGACCGGGTCGTGGCTGCGGGCCAGCTGCGTGTACTTGTTGAAGTCGGGGTCGAGCAACTCGTTGTCCCACACCGGCGCGCACGAGTCGGCGTCGAAGCCCTCGACCACGCCCCCAGCGGGCAGCAGCGTGTCGGGATCGGTCGTCAGGACCGTGGAGCGGTCGAACACGGCGACGTCGTGGAAGGCCTGCACGATCACTTCGCAGACGTTCGCGACGCGGGCCCCGGCGGCGTCGGCCGCGAGCAGCCGGTCCCGAGCTCGGACGACCGCCTCCACCCCCACGTGCTCACGATACCGACGCCCGCATACGCAGCGCATCCCCCACAAATGGGGGGACGACCGCACCCGAGTGAAGGTCGAGATCCGCTCGACGACGGGATTGGCGGATGGGGCCGGCACCCGTACGTTCCCGAGATGGCCTTCGATCCACTGCCTCCGATCCATCTGCCGCCGCTCGAGGTGGCGCCGAACACCTACCTGCTGCGCTGCGCGATGCGCGCCCTCGGCGCCCCGATCACGGCGAGCGTCAACTCGCTCCTGATCCTCGGCGAGGAACCCGTCGTCGTCGACACGAGCATCCGGTCCAACCGGCATGCCTGGCTGGCCGACCTGACCGGCCTCGTCGATCCCGCCGACGTGCGCTGGGTGTTCCTCTCCCACGACGACGAGGACCACACCGGCAACCTGACCCAGGTGCTCGAGCTGTGCCCGAACGCAACGCTGGTGACGACCTGGGCCGCGACCGAGCGCATGTCGGGGTCGTTCTCGGCGCCGCCCGAGCGACTGCGGTGGGTGCACGACGGTGACAGCCTCGACGTCGGCGACCGGACCCTGCGCGCCTTCCGGCCCCCTGTCTATGACAGCCCGACGACCCGGGCGCTGTTCGACGAGACGAGGGGCGTGCTCTGGGCATCGGACGCCTTCGCCACCCCCATGCCGAGCGATCCGGTGGAGCGCGTGACCGACCTTCCGGTCCCGATGTGGGCGGAGGGGATGGCGATGTTCCATCACCACGTGCTCTGCCCGTGGCTGTCCGTCGTCGACCGGGACGTGTATCGCTCCCAGGTGGAACGGATCCGGGATATGGCGCCGACGACCATCGTGGCCTGTCACACGCCGATAATCGACGGCGACGCGATCGGTGCCGCCCTCGACAACCTCGAGGCGCTCCCCGACGTCACGCCGCCACCTCATCCTGATCAGCAGGCGCTCGAAGCTGTTCTCGCCGGCGCCTAGCAGGGAGACGAACGTGATGAAGCGCATTGTGGCCGCGGCCCTGCTGGTGGGCGGCGCTAGCGCGGGGACTGCGCTGGTCAGCGCCTCGCCCGCGGGCGCCCTGCCTCCGAGCCCGATCCAGCCGTGGGGACAGACCGTCTCCTTGTCAGCTCGGTCGACGCCGACCGACCCGTGCCGCAACGGCATCAACGCGCTCCCGACCGACCCGTGCAGAGGCCTCGACATCGCCGCCCTCGCCCGCCTCAGCCGCGACCGCTAACAGGCGGCGCCGAGCGCCGAGGCGACCGAGACCGTTGCGGGGTACGGCAATACTGGCGCGGTGATCAGATCAGCATCCGCTCGCCGCCGGTGAGTTCGACAGCTTGTGAGAAGCCGAAGGCCTTCGACCACTCCCAGGGGTTGACGTCTTTACGTTGCACAGCCTTGCTCAGCGCTGCCGGCATGATGATGTGTCTGATGTCGTTCGGCTGAACGTCTACACGACGAATGTCGACGAACTCCTGGCTGCGTACGCCTCGGCGGCTGAGCTCATCGCGTCGAATATGCCTGCCATGACGCTGCTCGGCGTGACCCGGCTGGCTTTCCCCGAACTGAAGGTCGAGATCGAGGCGATGGCGGTCCGTTGAGGTGTCCGACCCATCTCGACGACCCTTCCTCATCGGGTTGACTGCGTGTCCGTGACTGGTGCCCGTCGCGGGGTGGGGCGGGCCTGTGTCGACCGGCTGCGTATGTCGGGTCGACCGCGTTGTCGCGGTCCGATTTCGTGATCCCAAGAGCGACTGGGTGGTCGGCGTTGCGGTGGACAGGTCCCGGATGCGCCCCCATTGCCGACCGGACGCCCATGTGCTACAAGTAATACATGACCTCGGTCGGCATTCGAGAGCTACGGCAGCGCGCGAGCGAGCTGCTGAGGTTGGTCGAACAGGGAGAGACTGTCGAGATCACTGACCGAGGCCGCCCGGTAGCAATGCTGACGCCGCTACCGACGGGAACGCCACTCGAACAGATGCGGGTCGGCGGAGAGGTCGAACTGGCGTCGGCCGATCTGGATGACCTCCCGGCGCCGGTGGTGCTTCCCGAGCACGTGGAAGCGCCGTCCGCGGTACTCGCCCGGCTCCGCCGCGACGAGCGCTGACCGATGGCTGCGACGTACGTGGACTCATCCGCGATCGTGAAGTTGGCTGTTCGAGAGCCCGAGTCGGCCGCCTTGCGCAAGTACCTACGTCGACGACGGCCATTGATATCCAGCGCCCTCGCCCGTACCGAAGTGCCGCGCGCTCTGCTCCCCGGGGGAGAAGCAGCCGTAACGGCCGGTCGGCGAGTGCTCGCTCGTCTCGGTCTCGTTCGCGTCAACGATCGCATTCTTAATGAGGCCGGCACGCTCGCACCCATCCAGCTGCGGTCTCTCTATGCCATTCACTTGGCTACCGCTGGCCGACTCGGCACTGACTTGGGCGAGGTTGTCACCTACGACGAGAGAATGGCGGCGTCCGCCCGCGCCATGGGCTACAAGGTTGTGTCGCCGACCTGATCGACTGCGCCGAACACGGCGTCATCCCCGACGACCACCATGCGTCGCAGCGTCCGCAACACGATCGAGCGACGCGAGGTAGCTACGAAGGTAGCCAGCGTGCGATTCCACTGATGGTGCCGAGTCGGGACTACAGCAGGGGAGCCGTTGTTGCGGGGACGTACTTGCTGGACGGGTGACCCCTTGCTCACCAGCCGAACAGGCTGGACTGCAGCAGACTGCAGGGGACCGAAGCGGATTCGCCGAGACCGGGCAGAAGGTTGGGCCGGGGAATGACGCGCAAGGGGTCACAGGTTCGAGTCCTGTACGGCCCACCCTTGTGACCTGCGACGATGCCGTCGATGGCCGCGCGCTCACCTTCCATAACTCGGGTTTGACCGCCAAACTGACCGCCAAAGTCTGAGTTTCGTACTGCTCAACTCTCGCGGCACGAGCAGTCGCGTTGCCGCTACGACGCCTTCGCCCGATACTCCTCGATGGCGTCGACGGGTACGTGCGCGATGCCGTCCACCATCACGTACCGGATCTTGTGCTCACGGATGAGCACCAGCAGATCCCGCGTGGGCAGCCCCAGGCGACGAGCGGCCTCAGTGGCTCGCAGCGGTTCATCGGCCATCGGGACCTCCCTCCGGGTCTTCGAACCCAAGCTTACGGCTGAGCAGGCGCACTTCTGATTCCACGCTCGCGACGACGGCGAGGTGCCCGCTTTCGATGAGCGCGTCGCGGGCGTCTTCCAGCGCCGCCAACAGAGTCAGCGCCTCATCAAGCGTGTAGTAGATGCGCTCGGGCGGCTCGCCGGCGGACGCCATTCCCGGCAGTCTGACGGGAGGCTTGCCACACGGCGCGGATCATCGGGGTATGACGTCTGGTCGGCCCGTCGACGTCTCGCAGGGGTCGTCCGATAGGCGCAGCGCTCGCCGTACCGTGACCTGGTGAGCGGTGGTCCACGGCAGCATTTCATTCCTGCAACCTTTCTCGCCGGGTTTTCGAGTGACGGGAACCCCACGCGCCGCGATCGCTATCTCCACGTGCTGCGTCGAGGCCAATCGGAGTCGTTCTCCGCGAAGGCCGCCAACGTCGGCTGCATCAGCGACTTCTACGCGCTGCAGGCGACCGGGCACGACCTCAACCCAGGCCAGGTCGATGACGTGTGGGCTGGCTACGAGGGACGGTTAGCGCAGGCAATCGAATGGCTCGTCTCCGGGGAGCCGATCGACGCGAGGCTCTGGCTCCGTGTCCTTGTCCCATTCGTGGCCGGGCTCTTCGTCCGAGGCCCCGACTTCAATCAGCGCTTTAAGGCCGACACCAATGTCCGCGACGCCCGTGCCCTTTGGCTGGAGGTGCCCGACCCTGACGCTCTCAGGATCGTCCCGAACCTGCAGCTCGACGCGATCGCCATCGAGGCGGTCTCCCATGCCAACCAAGCCCGGGTCGAGCTCGCCGAGGTGCAGGCGCGCGCGAACCAGCTGACCACGGACGCCGCTCGCATTCTTGTCGACAAGCTGAATCTCAGCCTCCGTGACGCTGCCTTCCTGTTGAACCTCTCTCACCAGCGCGTTGCCCAACTACTCGACCGCCCTCGTCGACCGCCAAACTGACCGCCAAACCCGCAACCGTTCGCGACGGTTGGCGGATGTCGGCGGAACGAATACGCTGGTAGGCGAGGCACCCCGCTTGCGAGCGGATGTCAACGGCCGGTCCGTCGGTGCATGACGCGCAAGAGGTCACAGGTTCGAGTCCTGTACGGCCCACAGGGAGAAGCAAGGAAGACAGGGGTCGAACAGCGCTCCGAGCGCCCGTCGGGATGTCCCGCGGTCGTCGACCGCACCACTCGATCCCCGCGAGCGACAGCCGCTCGATGCCGGCATCAATTCAGGCGCCCAACGGGAGTGGAGGCACGGATACCACCTCGTGCCGAGTCGGAGTCTCCTGGATGTAGCTATACTTCTGGCTATGTCGACGGCCGATCAGATGCCGCTGGCGGATGTAAAGAACCGCCTCTCGGAGGTCGTCGAGCGCCTCGAGCGTGAACACGGCCGTGTGGTGATCACCAAGCACGGACGCCCGGCGGCGGTCGTCGTGAGCGTGGAAGATCTGGAATCCCTCGAAGAGACGCTCGAAGTCCTGGGCGACTATGCCCTCGTCACGAAGATCCACAAGGCGATGAACGAGCTGGCGGGGGCCAAGGCCCGCGCCCTCACGAAGCACGAGGCGCTCACGCTGGCTCGCAAGCGTTGAGCGGGGGCACATACGAGATCACATGGTCGCCGACCGCGCAACGCGACCTCACCAAGCTCCCGGAGAAGGTGGCAACCGCGGCGAGCGAGTTTCTCTATGGGCCTGTGGCCGACAACCCACACCGGATGGGTGCACCGTTGAAGCTTGGTCTGCGCGGCCTTCACAGCGCACGTCGTGGCGACCATCGCATCATCTATGCGATTGACGACGAGGCCGGCGTCGTTCAGGTCGTGACGATCGAGCACCGCTCTGAGGTGTACCGCCGACGCCAGCCGTAGGCGGCGCGTACGGCGGCGCTGATGTGTTCGTTGAACGATACGTCAGCAGGCCGCGGGCGCCGACTGGTTCACGCCCGTCGTGCCGTCGACGATGTATTCGCGACACCTCGGTGCGTCGCCCGATGTATACAGGGCGGCCAGACGGTCGAGGCCGGTCTGGATGACGAGTTGGGTGTTGCTCGTCTCCGAGCCGTGGCCCGCGAACGGCGAGTCATGGGCGAGGGGGACGTAGCCGTCGAGCGTGGTACCGGACTCGGAATTCGGTCCCTTGGTGCCGGCGGTGAAGAAGTCGGTCGGGATGCCGACCTGGCGCAGGCGGACCTGCATCTCGCGGCTCTGGTTGTAGGGGACGAGCCCGTCGCCGACGCCATGGACGAGCACGACGCCCTTGATGCCCGACGCCTTGATGTCTTCGGCCCGGGTCACGACCGCGTGTGAGGCGTAGGCGCCGGCCGTGTCAGGCCCCAACGGGCCGCCCATCTCCTTGGCGATGTCGTCGGCCGCGCCGGCGGCGTAGGCGCTGCCGCTGGGCGCCACGGCCGTGGCCTCGTGGTAGGTCTCGATGACGTTGGTCGCGCCCTCGATGTCGAACCAGTAGTCGAACATCGGACGCCCGTCGGTGCGGACGGCGCGGCCGGCGGCTGCGAGGCCGGACGTGTTGCCGCCCATGCTGACGCCGTAGATGACGTTGGGACCGAGCTTGGGGCAGGCGGCGTCGAAGCGGTGGGCGACGGTGATCGTGTCCTCGGCGCCCTCGGCGACCCACCAGCCCCGGTGGTTGGCGTCGTCGTTGAAGCGGTCGTCCATCACGAAGGCGATGACGCCGTCGCGCTGGGCCGTCTCGGTCAGCTTCTCCTGCCACTCGCCGGCGTTGCGTCCGTAGCCGTGCGCGAAGGCGACCATCCCCCGCGGGCGCTTGGTGGGCAGGGCGTAGTAGCCGTACGTCGGCGTGCCGTCGATGGTGAGGTCGAGGCGATGGGCGACGGTGGGGTCACCGCTGCACGCCAGCTTCGACGTGCCCCCCTTGGCCAATGCCGGGATGGGTGCGAAGAGAGCGAGCGCGACGAGCGCGACTGACCACCGGATGAACTTCGGCATGCGTCAGAGTTCTACAGACGACCACTCGAGTCCTCCTTGCCGTGTAGGGACGCGGCGACAGCGCTCGGAGTCGGCAACCGCGATTTGTGGTTGATTCGCGCCTACGCCGTTCTGGAGCCACGAGCTCAACGCTCAACGGGATCGCCCATTGCGGATCGTCGACAACTAGATCTGCTGGGTCATCGGCGACGAACCAGTCGCCGTCGTCGAGATCCAAGGAGCGGCGACGTACGCCAAGCAGTAACCACAAGCGCCATCACCCCTGGTAGAGCGTCGCCTAGCGGTCAGTTCCGCCGAGATCGATGAGGGCCAGACCCAGCTCCGCACGGCTGGTCTTCTGCAGCTGTGTCGGCGCTTCGCGGACGATCACCTCGAGGGTCGGCCACACCTCTCCCGAGAGCAGGTGGCCGCCTCGCACCGAACCGTCCCGGAGCCCGAGGACGACGTGAGCATGGACTTGGGGGCCGGCGTCAGAGACGGCGATGTCGCCGATCAAGGAGAGCACCTCGCACTGCTCGTCGACGTGGATCCGCCGATAGTCCTTGGCATCTCGGTCGAACCAGCCCACCTTCGCCTTGCTGAAAGGCGCCGATCGCTGTCAGCGATGCGGCGGTGACGCCCTCGTCCCGCGCAAAGCGCTGGAGCTCTCCGAACGCCTCATCGCCGGGGGCAGCGACGAGGACGTGTGTGGTCTGCGAGTCCATATCGATTCTGGTGCTTTGCATACCGCCTCCCGAGAGCCCGCTACGTCGATGGAGTTGAGTTCTTGCATTGTCGTGGCCCCGGCGGGTAGGACGGGAAATGGACGGCGCACCGAGCCCGATCCTCGGCCGGGGAGCCGGGGCTGGAACCGCTGAATCCGATAGCGACGATGACGGTCGGCCAGGTGTCGACCGCACGGCAGGCCGGCGTCACGACGCGCACTGGCGAAGAAACGACGTCGAGGGGACCCGCCTGCTGCCTCGTTCAGACTCGGACGATTGCCGCCTTGACCCGCCTGGCTCGAAGCAGTGCTTTCATATCCGGCTCATCACTGGTCAGCACCTGGTCTTGGGGCTGTACCAACAGCGCGACGTGAGCGTCCACGACGTCGTCGGTCCGGCTGCCCCGGAGAAGCTCTCCGACCTTTCTCGCAGACACTTCCTCAACAACAGCGACGTCCACTCCTGGCAAGAGCCGGGCGAGGTTGGCCTGTCGGCGTCGGTCACGCCAGACCTGTGCGACGACGGCTGCGCTGGTGACCACCGGAACACCATCGCGCTGAAGAACTCGCAGCATCGCACCAACGGCGCGGTCGCGTTTGTCGACCGCCACTAGAGCCCCGGCGTCGAGGACCGCGCTCACGCAGACCCTCGTCTTCCCGCGGTTCCAAGTGCGGCCGCTGCGGCATCGAGCTCCTCATCGCTGAAGGGCCCATCTTCAGCTTCCCACCGGTCGAGGGCAGCTCCGAGCAACTCGTTTCGCAACCGTTGCGCGGCGGCGGCCACGAGCCAGTTGGAGACGCTGGTTCCTTGTCGGGCCGCCGCGTCTCGTACTGCCGCCCCGATCTGCGGAGGCATGGTCACCGACAGTCGATCGACTTGTGCCATACATACGATGATAACACATACTTACGTATGCGCTCGCCGCTTCATCAGCTTCGGACCATGGCCCGACGATGCCGCGATCGCTGAGTGGCGAGCGTCCTCGGGCTTCCAGGAGCACGTTGGCGGTATCCGCGACCTCCTCGAGAGGTTCGAGCCACGCGTCTTCGATGTGGCCGTCGAGGTTGATTGAGAAGGGCGGTCGGATCAGGTCGCCTGCTCGAGGCGTTCCTCCGCCGCTTGCTTCCCTTCGGGAGGCAGATCGTCGAGCTGCGTGCCTTCGGGCTGACAGCAGTGCCCGCCGGCGTGGGCGTGCTCCGTCCAGGTGCGGCCGTCGCAGCACCACCCCGTGCTCGTATCGAGGTCCGCCATCGCTATCTCCTCCGGAACGGGTTCGGGGCGTAGACGGCCGCTAGCCGCGTCAGAGCCACCGCCGCGAGCATCACGCCGAAGTCGCGCAGGGCGATGTCCCAGTACACGCTGGTGTGCCCACCCTCGGCCGCGCTGTAGATGATGAGGTCGGTGATGATCCCGCCCAGCCACGCGGCGACGATGTACGGCGAGAACCGGGGCAGCAACAGCACCCCCAAGCCCGCGATGATCTCGATCACTCCGACGCCGTACATGAACCGCTGGGAGGTCACCCCGAAGAAGTGCGGGAATCCGACCCAGAGGTACTTGGGCCAGTGCGTCATCCAGTTGAAGAACTTGTCGACGCCGAACAGGATCGGCGCGGCGATGGAACCGACCCACAGGATGAGGAATGCCTGATAGGTGCGGTCCCGAATGCCGCCGCGGAGCGGCCCCGGCGCCGATCTGTGCTCGCCGGGCGCACGTCGCTACGAGTCGCCATGACTCACCTCCGTTGCCTGACTCGGGCCCGCCCCCTGGACCCGGTCTGTAAACGATGTTTCCCTGCCCGGCTGTCGAGTTCCGGCGGGCACGCGACAGACCGCCCGGGCGTCCGAGGCAGGCCGCCCGCGCTTGGCGGCGTGCCTCGCACGGCGAATGGGTAGGCGAGGCATACGACGAGTGAAGGAAGGGAGTTGCCATGCCCGCCCGTCCGCGCAGGCGAGCGACCAAGGCCAGCACGTCAGGAGGGGCGTCCGTCGCCCGGGTCACCGAGATCAGTGCCACCTCGCCGAACAGCTTCGAGGACGCCATCAAAGTCGGCATCGATCGAGCGAATGCCACCCTCCGGCATGTCTCGTCCGTTTGGGTGAAGGAACAGCAGGTCAACCTGGACGACGGCACGATCCTGAACTACCAGGTGAACATGCTCGTGACGTTCGTGCTCGAGTAGCGGCACGTCCCCACCACACGGGCTCGCTACGTAGCTGGCTCACAAGGAGGTCGTCGTGCCGACCGTCGTGACGCGAGAAGCGCTCCGCGAGCTCATCCACGAAGGCGCGCAGCTTGCAGAGGTGCTGGGCGACGACGAGTACACCGAGGAGCACCTGCCCGGCGCCGTCCACCTCCCGCTCACGCGCCTCACCGCCGGGCTGGCCGAACGCGTCCTGGAGCGGCGGAGGCCCGTCGTCGTCTACTGCTGGGACGCCCTCTGAGACATGAGCCCCCGGGCCGCGTGGCGGCTCGAACGCTTCGGCTACGGCCCCGTCTACGACTACGCGCCGGGAAAAGTCGACTGGCTGGCGGCTGGCCTTCCGACCGAGGGCGCCAAGCGGCAACGGCGGGCCGTGGACGCCCTCGAGGAGCCGCTCACCTGTGGGCCGACGACGACGGTCGCCGAGGCTGTTGAAACCGGGTCCTCCGGCGGCACGCCCGGCCTCCTCGTGGTGAACGACGAAGGCATTCTGCTCGGCCTCCTGCGCCTCCCGACCGACGCCAGTCCCCACGTCACGGTGGAGGAGGCCATGGAGCCCGGACCCGTCACCCTCCGGGCGAACGAGCCGCTCGATCCGCTCCTCGAGCACATGGCCGAGGGCGGCGTCACCGAGGTGGTGGTGACGACTCCCGACGGTCAGCTGTTGGGTGTCATCCGCCGCTGAGCAACGACGGCTGTGAGCGGTTCCGCACGCGCCTACCGCAGCAGGGGAAATTTGCCGGCGAGCGTCCCGAGGGCGTCGCGCTCCGCTGCCGTTGCCTTTCGCCGCCCGGTGCCCGTGAGGATGTAGGTCGTGGCGTCCCACCCAACGGATCGCGGAACGGGGCGGCCCAGGAGTCCGTCGAGGATGCCGACGATGATGTCGCGCGCGCCGGGCTCGGCCTGCTCGGGCCGGCCGACGGCATGGGCGATGTCCATCGTGTGGACGCCGAACTCCAGGCTTCTCGAGGCGACGAATTCTCCAAACGTCATGCGTGGATGTCCTGAGCGCTTGATCACGCGCCCGGCCGGGATGTTGTGCACGCCTTCGATCGCACGATCGACGGCCCTCTCGAGTGAAGCTCGAATCCCAGCCCCACTCCGGCCACCGACCTCGTCGATGACCCTGTCGCGGATGACTTCGGAAAAGGTCGCACCGGGGTCTTCCCCCTCGCGCGGACCGTCGGGGTCGTATCGGTAGTAGCCGACGCGGTCGATCTGAGGCTCGCCGTCGACGGCCTGGGCGTTCTCGCCGACCAAGCGGTGCAGCATCCCTTCGCAGTGGGCAACGAGTTCGACGACTGTCCAGCCCGGACAGCGGGTCGCCAGGTGGAAGTCGTCCTCAGACAACTCATCGAGCAACGCGACGAGAGCGCGCAGCTGCTCGGCCAGCGCATCGACTTCGGCGCCTTGCATGCGGCGCTCCTAGCACACCGCGCCTCTCCCTAAGTGATCACTGGGCTATGCCAGCGCATACTGACAAGGCATGGCGACCGACACTCGTCGACGGATCGTCGACGAGGCCACGAGGCTCTTCGGGCGGAATGGTTTCGCAGCAACGTCGGTCGCCGAGCTCGAGAAGGCCGCTGGGCTGAAGCCGGGAGCGGGCGGCCTGTACGCGCACTTCCGCTCCAAGGAGGACGTGCTCGCCGCCGTGGTCCACCACTGTGTGAACGTGGCTGACAGCGCCTACGCCATGCATGCGGCGCTGCCGCTCGACGATCTCAAGTCCGAGCTCACCGTCCTCGTAGACCAACCTCTTCGACCGCCGTCCCAACCTCGTCGACCGGGACCGTTTCGTCGCCGCGTGGGTGGATCTCGCCCTGCGACTGGCGGCGTAGAGGCAGCCGTGTCGCCCCTGCTCACCGACCGGCTACCGGCGGCCTGCTGTGGGTCATGGCGGGAGGGCCTGCCCGTTGCCGTTGCGACCGTCGCCGCGTTTCAACTGCCGTGGACCGGGCCGCTCTTGGCGCTCGGGCTCGGCGCGGCGTGGGCGGAGATCGGTTCACATCTACTTCGTGGTGGAGCCAGTCGGCGGCTCGCTTCTCGAGCGCCCCCCGTTCTTGGCGCACGAATGCGCGTTATCCGCACATTCCTGCGCCGAGAATGCGGGACTGCGGTATCGGCGGTCGCAGTCACTGGAACGAAACGAGAGGCGGCGTTCGGGCCGTGCTCGGGAGCGGACGTCGCCGGCTGTCAGCGCTTGCCGGTTGAACCGCGTTGGCGCGGAGTCTTCGCTGTCGTCGACTTGGGCCGGGCCGGCGACTCCTTTGGGCCGAAGAACTCGGAGGTCGCCGCCTTGCCGGCCTGCTGGAGCGCAAAGGCCACGTCGCTCCTGATCAGCTCGACGCCTTCCTGGAGCCGTCGCTCCTGCTCGTCGCTCAGCAGCCGGAACGCCTGGCCGAACATGTCGAGCAGCGACGTGAGCTCGCTCCGCCACCGGGTGCGCTCTTCGGCGGCCTCGTTGTCGAGGCGGGATTCGGCCTCGCTCAACGCGGCGGTGGCTTCGTCGATCTTGGCGGCCAGTCTCGCGGACAGCGCCGCCTGCTCGCCCTTCAGCTCTTTGACGGCGTCGTCGACCTTTGCCGCAAGGCTGTCGACACGCGCCTCGAACGTCTCGGCTCGTACGCCGTCGGCCGGGGGACGAGCCTCGTCGATGGCGGCGCTGAGCCGCTCGACCTGTTGGCCGACGAACTGGGCCAGACTCCCGTGCTCGGCGCGCAGGGCGCCGACAACCGACCCCACACGGGCGTCGACGTCGTCGAGACGGGACCGCTGGCCGGCCAGGGCGCCGGCGAGCTCGTCGTGCCGTGCACCGAGGGCGCTGGCGAGCTGGTCGTGGCGCGCGGCGAGCAGGGCGGTGATTGCCTCGGTCCCGGCGACGCGTTCGCCTTCCCACTGCGAACGCAGCTGATCCATGTCGGCGCGCCAGCGCTCGACGACGCCGTTGACCCGATCGGTGATACCCGTTTGGATTCGGCCTGCCTGTTCATCGACGCTCGACGTGACGTCGTCGCGCAGCGCGTCGAGTGCGGCCGCCAACTCCTGGCGCCAGGCGTCGCGCGTGTCGCCCTGCGCCGCCTGTCCCGCCGCCACGGCGTCGAGAAGCTCGGCGTGGCTCTTCTCCATGCGGGCCTGCAGCTGCTCGAAGTCGTCGGCCCACCGGTCGTTCAGGCGAGCGACCAGCTCGGCGAGCGCCTCGTGGCGCTCCTGGGCCTCCACTCGGTCGGCCCGCTGGTCGCCATCGATGCGGTCGACCACGCCGGACACGCTTGCTTGCAGTCTGTCGGCGACCTCGGCCGTCGTCTTGGCGACGGCATCGCGCACGGTGGCCTGACTGGCATCGACGCCCTGCAGGACGGCAGCCACCTGGGCGCCGAGCCCGTCGAGGCCCGCTGACAGCGTGGCCACCCGCTCGGTGACGGCGTCGAGCCGGGAACCTCCTTCGGCCAGCACGCGGTCGAGCTCGTCGTCACGCGCCGACCGTTCGGCGACCGCGTCGAGGACCTGCGCCTGGGCCTTCTCCAACAACGTCTGCAGCTGTTCGAGGTTGCCCGCCCAGCGGTCGTTCAGGCGAGCGACGACCTCGTCACCTTGGAGGCGTTGCTGCTCGCGTTCGGTGGCGAGGCGGTCGAGGCCGGCCGACATGCTCGCCTGCAGCGCCGCCACCTTCTCGTCGACGGCGGCGAGCCGACCGGCAACGTCGCCCTCGAGCTGGTCGCGGAACTCGTCGAGCTTGGCCGCCACCCGGGTCTCGAACTCGTGGTTCTCAGCCGCCAGGGTGGCGAGAAGCGCACGCCGGTCCTTGCGGTCGGCGTCACTGACCGCGGCCAGGCGATCGAGCAGAGCGCGAATGGTCTCGGTGATGTAGAGCCGAGGCTCGTCGTCGCGCCGCTCGGGCTGTTCGGCGTCCTCCGCCGGCCGCCCCTGCTGGTCACGATCGCCCTC
>CADDZP010000042.1 GCA_902812475.1 Actinomycetota bacterium
GAGCTGGAAGATCGACCGTTCGGGCACGGCCGGGTAGAGGTCGTTGCTCGACGCCGGGTCCTCGAACACCGCCATCGCCGGCATGAAGTCACGCTTCATGAGCTTGCGGCTCTCGTCGAACCCCAGCCCGCCGCACCAGGGCACGCCGGCGACGCGGGGGTCACCGGCGACCTCCTGGTAGGCCTTGACCCCGGCCGTGAGCTCCTGGCCGGCGTCGCGCTGGACGAGCTCGACCTTGCGACCGCCGACGCCACCCGTGGCGTTCACCTGCTGGACGGCAGCGTCGAGTGAGTTGCGGGTGATCGTTCCGACGAACGAGCCGATGCCCGAGAAGGGAGCGATCACGCCGACCTTGATGGTGTCGCTCGCCCCGGCCCGCTTGGCCCCGCTCGAGCACGCCGCCAGCACAGGCGACACCGCTGCGCCGACGCCGACGCCGACGCCCCACCGCAGCAGGTCGCGCCGGCTGACGCCCATCGGGAGGACCCTACGCCGGGTCGAACAGGACCGGCAGCTCCTTCGGCGAGCGGAACATCAGGCCGTGGACGTGCACGTCGTCGGCCTCGGGGTCGAGACGCAGATTGGGGAGCCGGTCGAACAGCCGGTTCA
The DNA here is from genome assembly GCA_902812475.1 of Actinomycetota bacterium. Classification (GTDB taxonomy): domain Bacteria; phylum Actinomycetota; class Acidimicrobiia; order Acidimicrobiales; family AC-14; genus CADDZP01. The sequence goes on from CADDZP010000042.1 coordinate 610, forward strand.
TCGCAACACGCGTCTCCATGCGCGCCAGGTGCATGCCCAGACACATGTGCGGCCCGAAGCCGAACGAGATGTGCTGGCGGGCGTCGCGAAAGATGTCGAAGCGGTCGGGATCCTCGAACTTGGACGGGTCGCGGTTGGCGGAGCCCATGCACACGCTGATGGCGGACCCGGCGGGGATGTGCATCCCACCGAGCTCGACGTCTTCGGTCGCGCTGCGCATGATGAACAGCAGCGGCGGTTCGTAGCGGATGCCCTCCTCGATCGCCTGGGGCAGCAGCGAGCGGTCCTTGACGACGGCGGCGAGCTGGTCGGGGTTCGTGAGCAGGCAGTAGAGGAGGCTGCTGCTCGAGCGGTACGTCGTCTCGGCGCCCGCCGGCAGCAGCAGGCGCAGGAAGGCGAACATCTCCTCGTCGCCGAGCTGGTGACCGTCGATCTCGGCGCACACCAGGTCACTGATGAGGTCGTCCTGCGGGTGGCGCCGTCGGTCGTCGACGACGCTTTTGAAGTATTCGCGGAGGCTCTGCGACGCAGCGATGCCGCGGTCCCAGTCCCACCCCACGCTGATGAGCTCGATCGACCAGCGTTGGAACTTGGGGTAGTCCTCACGGGGCAGGCCAAGAATGCGGGCGATCACCTGCACGGGGAATGGGAAGGTGTAGTTGCGTACGAGATCCACGCGACCATCACCGGCGAAGCGGTCGATGAGCTCGTCGCAGACCTGGCCCACCAGCTCGTCCTCCCAGCGGGCCAGCGCCTTCGGGCGGAAGGCCTGGGACACGAGGGCTCGATGGAGCCGGTGCTCGGGCTCGTCCATCTCCAGGATGCTGTGTCCCATGACCGGGCCCATGACCTCGCTGTAGATCTGGCTCGAGAAGCGGCGGTTGTCGCGCAGCACCTGGCTCACCAGCTCACACGAGTAGACGGTGAACACGTCGGGCCCGTCCGGGTCCCGGGGAATGTCAGGAATGAAGTCGCCCCGCTGGATCGGTGTGGCCTGGCGCCGCTCGGCCAGCTCCGGGTACGGGTCGCGGAAGTCGCCGGCCACGGCGCCAGACGCTTCGATGGCGTCGTACCCGATCTGGTCGACGGGTTCGGTCGTCGTCATCGGGTGCATCCTCCCAGGCAGATCACTGACATACGCGTCAGTATCGGAGTGTACGCGATGCCGTGCCCGGGGGTAGACCAGGGACATGCTCACGCGCCGCATCGCACGGCCGCTCATGGCCGGGGTCTTCATCTCGAGCGGGATCGACGTCCTGCGCAACCCCGGCCCCCGGGCGCAGCGGGTGGCGCCCGTCGCCGAGCGCTTCGGCGACACGCTTCCGCTGCCCGACGACCCCGAGGCGCTCGTGCGCCTGAACGCCCTGGTGCACGTCACCGCCGGGACGCTGCTCGCCCTCGGGAAGCTGCCCCGGCTGTCGGCGGCGGCGTTGGCCGCGTCGCTCGTGCCGACGACGGCGGTGGGCCACCGCTTCTGGGAGGAGGACTCGCCGGAGTCCAGAGCCATGCAACAGACGCACTTCCTCAAGAACCTGGCGATCCTCGGCGGGCTCGTCATCGCCGCCACCGACACCGAGGGGGCGCCTTCGCTGACGTGGCGGGCCCGGCGAGCGGCCAGACGAGCCGAGAAGAGGCTGTCCGAGGCCCTGCCCGTCGGCTAGAGAGTGCTCGTGGACCGCGAGTACGACGACGACACGACACCGGTCTGGCAATCGCTGGGCGCCGTCTGCGGGATCGCCGCGGTCGTCGCCCTGGCCGTCAGCACGGTGATCGTCCCCCAGCCGCCGAAGGCCAACGCCAGCACCGCCAAGATCCTCGCCTACTACATCGACCACCGGCGCACCCTGCTCTTCTCGCAGTGGCTGGCGGGCCTCGGCGCCGCCCTGTTCCTGTGGTTCGTTGCGAGTGTGCGGGGTACCTGGGGTCGGTCACCCGGTTCGGCGGGCGAGCTGTCGGCGGTCGCCTTCGCGGGTGGCGTCGCCCTCGGCGGCGGGGCCCTGGCCGCCACCGGCCTGAACGCCACGCTCACCTACACGGCGAGACAGATCCAGAACTCGCCCGACCTCGTGCGCGCCCTGTACACGGGCCAGACGCTGACCTTCACCCTCGTGTTGTTCGCGGCGGCGGTGTTCCTGGCTGGTGCGGGGCTGCTCATCCGGCGCTTGGGGGCGCCCTGGCTCGGCGCCGCCGGGGTCGTGTTGGGCGTCTACCAGCTGCTGGCGGCGGGGGCCATCTCCGACTTCTCGGGGCTGCGCTCACCGACGGGGCCGCTGCCGTTCGCCGCCTTCATCGTCCTGTTGCTGTGGATTCTGGCGACGTCGATCGTCATGCTCACGCGCCTGGGTCGGGACCAGGTCGTCGACGTCGTCGAGATGACCGAGACGTAAGCGTCGAACCGACGCCCCGCGCGCTGCCTTACGGCTCGAGCCGGAACGGCGGGTAGACGTCGGTGAGCAGGTACACGTACGCCTGCACCCGGTAGGCCCAACGGTGGACGCCGACGATGTAGTCCCGCAATCCTTGCGGCCAACGGCCCGTGATGAGCACGGCGAAGAACCCGATGAGGATGGCGACCACCGCACCGATCAGCAGGAAGAACAGCACGATCTCGTGGGGGATGGCCAGCAGCCACTTCACGAAGATCAGCAGCCGGCTGAGCCGTTGCGGCCGCTCGACGGAGAACCGGGTGGGCGCATCGGCGCCGGCATCGATCGGCGGCCCCGTGACCTCGAACGGCGGGTAGGGCTCGCGCAGCCACAGCAAGTACGAGCTGTACCGCCACTGGAAGCGGTGCACCGACACCATGAAGTCGAACATGCCCTCGGGGATGTTGGCGGTGAACAGGATGGCGAACCAGGCCACGAACGTGACGACGCCCAGCGCCAGCTGCAGGACGTAGAGCACGATGTAGTACGGGATGCTCAGCAGCCAGTGCACCAGCGGTCGCCACCGGGCGACCTCCAGCGGTGCGTCGAGCTCGAGCGAGACCGGATACGCGCTACCCATCGTTGCCGCCATGGCGCGGGAGGATACGTCTCAGACGGGCACGATGGCACGACCCTCGAGGCGCCCGCCTTTGACGGGTGTCCGACAGCACGATGAGGCGGGACACGGCCGTTAGCCTGCCGCAGCGTGCACCCCGCGGAAGCGCTCGAGCGCATCGGGCACCTGCTCGAGCGAGGCCGCGAGCCGACCTACCGCGTGCGGGCTTTCCGCGGCGCAGCGGCGGCGATCGAGGGCATGAGCGTCGAGCACATCCAGCAGCTCGCCGACCAGAACCGCCTGCGTGACCTTCCCGGGGTCGGTCCGAAGACCGAGCGTGTGATCCGTGAAGCCCTGGCCGGCCAGAAGCCCGCCTACCTGCGCGAGCTGCTCGAGAACGCCCCTGCCCCTGGGGAAGGATTGGAGAAGGGCGACCCCATCCGGGCCGCCCTCAAAGGCGACTGCCACACCCATTCCGACTGGTCCGACGGTGGCAGTCCCATCGACGTGATGGCCAGAACGGCGCGGGACCTGGGACACGAGTACATCGTTCTCACCGACCACTCCCCTCGTCTGAAGGTGGCCAGCGGGCTGTCGCCCGAGCGTCTGCGCGAACAGCTCGCGGTCGTCGACGAGCTCAACAAGAAGCTGGCCCCGTTCCGCATCCTGAAGGGCATCGAAGTGGACATCCTCGACGACGGCAGCCTCGACCAGGAGCCCGAGCTGTTGGACCAGCTCGACGTCGTCGTCGCCAGCGTCCATTCCAAGCTCCGTATGGAAGCGACGGAAATGACGCCGAGGATGGTCAAGGCCGTCTCCAACCCGAGGGTCAACATCCTCGGCCATTGCACGGGCCGCATCGTCGTCGGGCGGGGTCGGCCCGAGTCCCAGTTCGACGCCGATGCCGTGTTCGCGGCGTGCGCCGAGCACGACACGGCCGTCGAGATCAACAGCAGGCCCGAGCGTCTCGATCCGCCCCACCGCCTGCTCCGCAAGGCCATCGACGCCGGGTGCAACATCTCCATCGACACTGACGCCCACGCCCCCGGGCAGTTGGAGTGGCTGGTGTACGGGTGCGCCCGTGCTGCGGACTGTGACGTTCCCGTCGAGACGATCGTCAACACCTGGGCCGCCGATGAGTTGGTCGCCTGGGCGAAGTCGTAGGAGACGATGAAGCTTCCCGTCAATCCCCCGGTCAAGCCCATGCTGGCCAAGCTGTCGCGCGACCTGCCCGATGCCGACGGCTTCCTCTACGAGCCGAAGTGGGACGGATTCCGGTGCATCGTCTTCCGCGACGGCGACCAGGTCACGCTCGGCAGCCGCAACGAGAAGCCCATGGACCGCTACTTCCCTGAGCTGTGCGACTCCCTGCGGGCCAACCTTCCGGATCGCTGCGTCGTCGACGGTGAGATCGTGATCGCCACCGACCACGGCCTCGACTTCAACGCCCTGCAAATGCGCATCCACCCCGCGGCGTCGCGGGTGAAGAAGCTGGCGGCCGAGACGCCGTCGTCGTTCGTGGCCTTCGACCTGCTGGCCCTGGACGACGAGGACCTACGAGAAACGCCGTTCGCGCAGCGGCGGGCGCAGCTCGAGAAGATCGGACAGAACTTCAAGCCGCCGGTGTACGTGACGCCGCTGACCAACGACGTGAAGCTGGCCAAGGACTGGTTCGATCGCTTCGAGGGCGCCGGCCTCGACGGCGTCGTCGTCAAGCGCGGGGACCTCCACTACTGCGAGGACCAGCGGGTGATGCTGAAGGTCAAACACCAGCGAACGTGCGACTGCGTCGTCGCCGGGTTCCGCTGGCACAAGAGCGGGGGCGTCATCGGCTCGCTGCTGCTGGGGCTCTACGACGACGAGGGCAACCTGCACCACGTGGGCGTCGCCGGCGCCTTCACCATGGCCCGGCGCAAAGAGCTCGTCGACGAGCTGGCGCCTTATCGAGAAAAGGCGCTCGAGGGCCATCCGTGGGCCGGGTGGGTCGACGCCATCACGGCGTCCGGCGGGCGCATGCCCGGCGGGCTCAGCCGCTGGAGCCAGGGCAAGGACCTCTCGTGGGAGCCGCTCCGACCGGAGCTGGTGTGCGAGGTCGCCTACGAACACATGCAGGGGGACCGCTTCCGCCACGCCGCGCAGTTCCAGCGGTGGCGCCCCGACCGCGACCCCAGCTCGTGTACGTACGCCCAGCTCGAGGTCGTCGTGCCCTCTGAGCTGGCCGACGTCTTCGGCGCCTGAGGGTGGGCCGGCTCGACGGCGAAGTGGCCCTCGTCAGCGGGTCGACGTCTGGCATCGGTGCCCAGATCGCCCGTCTGTTCGCCGTCGAGGGCGCGTCGGTCGTCGTCACCGGCCGCAACGCCGAGCGCGGCGCGGCTGTGGTCGACAGCGCCGACGGCAGAGCGGTGTTCGTCGCCGCCGACCTGACGGAACCTGACGCCGCCGATCGTCTCGTCGACGCTGCTGTCGACCGTTTCGGGACCCTGACCGTGCTCGTGAACAACGCCGTGGACGTGGGGACGAACGACGGGACGGTGACCGATCTCTCCGACGACTCGTGGCGCCGCATCCTCGACGTCAACGTGCTCGCCGTCGCCCGACTGTCCCGCGCCGCCATCCCGGTCATGGCCAGCGCCGGGCACGGGTCGATCGTCAACATCTCGTCCCGCGCCGCCCGCCGCGCCTCTCGAAACCTCACGGCGTACTCGGCGAGCAAGGGTGCGCTCGAGGCGCTCACCCGGTCGATCGCGGTCGACTTCGCCGACCAGGGCATCCGCTGCAACACCGTCGCCCCCGGCTACATCCTCAACGAGCGGCGCGACGCCGACCTCTCCGGCGAGCGACGCCGCCAGCTGCAAGAGATGCACCTCACCCGCCTCGGCGAGGCGAGCGACGTCGCCTACGCAGCCCTCTACCTCGCCTGCCGCGAATCCGAGTTCGTCACTGGCATCCTCCTCCCCGTCGACGGCGGCAGCTCCACAACCCGAGCCCGCACCCTCGGCTGACGGCCCTCGGCGGCCGCAGGATCTCGAAACGGCTCCGACCGCGAGCTACGCTGGACACCGAGGGGCAGCGCCGCAGTACCGCTACGAGCAGTTCCCTTGCAACTGGCCAATAGGCCGACGGCCCCCGGATGCGAGATGTCCGGTACGGCCCCGAGAGGAGGGAACGCTATGAGCACCGGCACCGTGAAGTGGTTCAACCCCGACAAGGGGTTTGGCTTCATCGCCCAGGAGTCCGGCCCCGACGTCTTCGTCCACTTCAGTGGCATCGCAGGCACGGGGCATCGGAACCTCGAAGAGAACGACAAGGTGGAGTTCGACGTGACGACTGGCCCCAAGGGCCTGAACGCCACCAACGTCCGCAAGGTCGGCTAGACGCGACTGACAGGGCCCGCCGGCCACAAGGCGGCGGGCCCGTTCGCGCCAGGCCGCCAGTACAGTGAAATGCAACCCTCGGTAGGGACGCCGCGTTTGGGGTGACACGGAGACCGTCACCCGACTGGCAGGCCTGACGCCTCTTCTGAGCCCATGTCAGGAGCGCTTGATGGCCAAAACCGCTGCATCTGTCGAACGAGACCGCCGAGCACTCGACCTCCGTGTCGAGGGTCGATCGTTCTCTTCGATCGCCAAGGAGCTCGAGTTCCCGCGCGCCGTCGACGCCAATGCAGCGTTCAATCGGGCGCTGCGCCGATGTACCGATGAAGAGCGAAAGGCGGTCGTCGAACGAGAGCTGAAACGCCTCGATGCCCTCGCCAAGGCCACCGATGCCGTCGATGACGAGAAGGCCACGCAGCGGGCCCGGGCGATCAAGGGCCTACGAGCGCGACTGCTCGCCGACTGAGCCCGCCACGGTGCCGGCGGTGGCGACCCGCTAGCCGGGTTGGACCGGCGTCGGCCCGCCGCGGACGGAGCCGTCGGGCATGACGTCCTGTTCGCTCTTGGCCCACACCGGCGAGTCGCCGGCGGTCTCGACGTTGAAGCCGTAGTCGTAGGTCAGCTCGCCGCCGATGCTGCCGCCGAGGATGATCAGCACGAAGATGACGAGCGTGATGATCAGCACCCGCCACGGGGTGGCCGCAGCGTTGTCGTAGACCCACGTCCGCAGGATCAGGTCGACGACGACGAGGACCGTGGCCGTGATCATCGTCCAGGCATGAGCGTTGATCGTGCGGCGGGCCTGGGTGCCGGGCTCGCTCGACTTCCACCAGTCCCAGAGGCCCGTGAGCGCCGTGGCCAGCGAGACGATGGCGCCGCCCCACATGGTGAACGTGCCGCCCTTGTAGAGCTGGGCGGCCACGATGGCGTGGCTGCCATGGAGGATCTTGGAGAGGACGTCCAGGCCGGCGACGACCGTGTAGGCCCCGATGGGAACGTCGGTGAGCGGAGGATGGAACGGCTTGCCGGCGTAGCCCCTGAGACCTTTGAACTTCCGGCCCCGTAGCGTCAGCGCGGGAGCGAACGAGAACCTCCGCATGGCAGCCCTCCCTTTCCTGTCACCCTCTATCGGACATTAGATTCTTCGTTAGACGCCTTTCCATTCTTCCCGATCAGGGGAAGGCGGAATGCGAAGGTCGACCCCCGGCCCTGCTCGCTCGAGATCTCCAGGTGCTCGCCGTGCAGCTCGACGACCTGGCGGGCGAACGCCAGACCCAGGCCGGCGCCTCTGGTGCGGCGAGCCACGACCTCACTGCCCCGGTAGAAGCGCTCCCCCAGGTGGTCCAGGTCAGCGGGGGCGATGCCGGGCCCGTCGTCACTCACGGCCACACGCGCCTCACCATTGCCGTGCAGGGCGTCGGCGCTGACCGTGACGTGCGCCGTCTCGGGCGTGTGCTTGGCCGCGTTCGATACCAGGTTGTCGATCACACGCTCGATGAGACGGGGGTCGGCCTCGACCATCAAGCGCTCTTCGGTGGCGATCGTCACCTGGCGGGACTCGAACAGGCTGGACAGGCGATCGACGGACTTGCGGACGAGCTCGCCGACGTCGAAGGGCTCGGTGCGCACGTCGAGCCGGCCCGCCTCGAGCTGCGAGAAGTCGAGCAGGGTGTTGATCGTGCCCGCCAGCACGTCGGCGTTGCGGTTCACCCGCGCGAGCAGCTCGGTGCGCGTGTCGTCGCTCATGTCGTTCCACCGCTTGGCCAGCGTCTTCCCCATGCCCTGGATCACCGTCAACGGGGTGCGGAGCTCATGGGACACGTTCGCCAGGAAGTCGCTCTTCAGACGGTCGGCTTCCGCCAGGCGGGCCGCCACGTCGCGTTCCTGCTCGAACCGCCGAACGTTGGCCAGCGACACCTCCGCCTGGCGGGCCAGGAGCTCGAAGGCCTCGACCTCCTCGGGTGAGATCGCCGTGCGAGTCCGGCTCCCACCGACGAGAACGGCCGCCATCGCGTCCTGGTCCCAGATCGGCGTGGCGAGGACCGAGCGGAATCCGGCGTCGCGCAGCACAGGCACGCCCCTGGGGTCGCCGGCGTAGTTGTCGACGACCACCGTCGATCCGGCTTCGCGCACGAGCCCGGGCATCCCGATGTCGGACGGGTGGACGCCCTTGTCGTACTCGGCCGGCAGGCCGCGGCCGTGAGCGACGCGGAACCGCTCGCCGCCCTCGAGGAACACACAGAGATTGGCGGCGTCGAAGCCCAGCTCGACCACGGCGTCGACGACATGGTCGAGGACCTCGTCGGGGTCGAGGACGCTGATGCTGCTCGCCGATGCCGCGACCGTCGCCAGGAGCTTCGCCCGTCCTTCGGACTCCGACCGGGACCGCCCCAGGGCGCTCATCTGCTCGACCAGCTGGCCGGAGAGGAACGACCCGAGGAATGCGACGACGCCCATGGTGGCGAACTGCAGCACGAGCACCCCTGCGCCCGGGTCCTCGCCCGTCGCCGCGACCATCCCCAGCCAGGCCGCATAGGTGAGGACGAGCAGGACCGCCTGGCCGATGCGGGGATAGGACGTGACGAAGAAGAGTGTGGTGGCGAAGTACAAGAGGACCGCCGGCGACCGCCCTCCTCCGCTCGCCGCTGCCGCCAGGGCGATGAGAACGATGTCGAACCCCGACCAGACGTAGAAGACGGAATCGCCCAGTGGTGTCTCGATGAGCCGCCTCCACGGCAGCACAGCGACGATGCCGACGCCGACCACTGCCGCCGCCAGCAACACGGCGTAGGGCGCCGGGTCGACGTCGGGCTCGCCCGGTAGGAACGGGAACACCGCCAGGGCGACGATCGCCATGAGGGTGGCCAGGACGCCGATGCGCACGGCCCGGACGCGGAACGTCCTCACGAGCTCAGAGCGGTCGATGCTCAAGTGTCAGGCATCCGGGCGGCCAACTGGTGCTCCTCCCCGATCAGACGCGAGGCAGCACGACCACGTCGCATGACGAACGTGCGCATTCCCGACGGCGCTCGATCAACCATGTCGGTGGCCCCCTTGGTCAGCAGCTTCGACACCATTCTGGCCGGTGCCGAGGGGGTGTGCTTATGACAGGGAAGTTGAGAGCGAATGTCGTCAGGAGGCCAGCAGGTCAGCTGTGCTGGCCAGCTCGGTGCGAAGCGTCTCTTCCTCGCGCTCGATGCGGGCGGCGTCGTCGACCCGACCCTGAACCAACGCCCGCTGGCGACGCTCCTCGAGCTCGACGATCTGCAGCTCGAGACCGACGGCGTGATCTTCCAGTCGGGGATCCATCATCACCCCGCGCGCGTACCCCAGCGACGCCGCCTCAAACGTGCGGCGTCAAAGATCGCGTGCGCTACTCAGCGAACCCGGCGCGCCGGCTGCGGCGGGACGCCCGGGACAGCTCCTCGGCGGACTCGAGGGCGGAGTGCACGGCATCGTCGAGTGACTGTCGCGTGGAACCGATGCGCTCGCCGGCGTCGGCCCGCGCCGTGGCGATGGCACCGCTGGCCTTCGTCCAGTAGGCGCGGAACATGCCGAAGTCGAAGTTGCCGTCCTTGATACGGCTGGCCAGGCGGTGCTTCTTGGTGGGCCGGCGCATGTCGTGCACGAGTCCGACGAAGCTCAGAGTCCGGAGCACGTAGTACGTCGTGTCGATCTCCCACCAGTAGAAGCCCTGGCGCACCGACGACGGACGGTAGTGGTGGTTGTTGTGCCAGCCTTCACCACCGGTGTAGAGGGCGATCAGCAAGGAGTTCCTGCTCGTGTCGGCCGTGGCGTAGCGGCGGCGGCCGACCACGTGCGCCAGCGAGTTGACCGTGAACGTGCCGTGCCAGAGCAGCACCGTGGACCAGAAGAAGCCCACGACGAGCCCCGCCCACCCGGCAAAGAGGTAGCACCCGATGGCGAGGAGCCACGGGCCGAAGACGTTGTACTTGTCGACGAGCCGCAGTTCCGGGTACTTGGCGAAGTCGGCGATCTTCTGGTCGTAGTCGACCGACCCGAAGCGGTCGCACAGGATCCAGCCGATGTGACTCCACCAGAACCCCCGCAACGGCGAGTGCGTGTCCTGCTCGGTGTCTGCGAAACGATGGTGGTCACGGTGGTTGCCCGCCCACCACAGCGGCCCCTTCTGGGCGGCCGTGGTCCCGCCCACCGCCATGAGCAACTGCATGGTGCGGCCCAGGCGGTAGCTGCGATGGGCGAAGTAGCGGTGATACCCGGCCGTGATGAAGAACATCCGCAGGGCATACAGGGCAAAGCACAGAACGAGGGCCCGCGCAGGCACGCCGGTGAAGAAGGCGAGCAGGCAGGCGGCGTGGACGAGGAAGAACGGGATCGACGTCACCCAGTTCAGCCGTTCGTCCGGACGGCGTACGTCGGGGATGGCCATACCCCGACGCTACCCCGCTCCGGCGCTCCCTACCTACCGGTAGGGAGGCGGCCGCCGGGCCCGCAGGTCCTCGAACTTCTTCTCCCAGTCGAGGTGGCGCCGCTTGGCGTCGCCGACATACGGCGATTTCGAGATCACCCTCAGCACGAACTCGTTCAGCTGCTTGACGGGCGGCTTGAGCGGCCGGACGACGTCCATGAACAGGACGACCCTGACGCCGTCGCTGTCGTTCCACGCCTCGTGGTCGTAGGAGTCGTCGAACAGGAGGCTCTTTCCCTCGTCCCAGTGGCGGAACTCGTCGCCGACTCGGATGCGACACGCCTGCCTGGGCTCCGGGATCATCAGCGCCAAGTGGTAGCGGAGCACGCCCTTGTACGGACCGCGGTGGTCGGGAATGTGCTTGTGCGGCGACAGGATCGAGAAGAACGCCGTCGTCATGCCGGGGACCTGCTCCAGCAGCCTGGCGGTCTCGGGGCAGCGCGCACAGTTGACCTCTGACTTGAACCCGTAGCCGAAGAAGAAGAAGGTCTTCCACCGGTCGTCGTCGGTGATCGACTCCTGGTCGGTGGAGATGTCCTGGAAGTTCGGCAGCTCCTCGCGGTAGGCGAGGACGTCATCCAGCTCGAGCCGGATCGTCTTCCAGTTTTCCTCGAGGACACGGGCCCAGGCGAACATCGACGGGTCGAGGAACGGCGTGGTCGGCACGAGCGACGCCCGCACGATCAGCCGCTCCAGAAGCTGCAGCAGGCGGGCCCCGACCTCGTTCAGCGCCTCGATCACGCGGTCTCTCATCGCTGCCGGGCCCGCCAGTCGATGCAGACGACCGTGGCGTCGTCGCGCAGCGGCAGCTGACGGTGGTCGAGCACGGCTTTGGTGACGCGGCGCACCACCTCGGTGGGGATCTGCTCTGTGGTGGCGGCGAGGAGTTCGACCAGGCGACCGGGTCCGAACTCGGTGCCGTCAGGCGACGTCGCCTCCGTCACCCCGTCGCTGACGAACAGGACGCGGTCGCCGCCCTGGAGCGGCAGCTCCTGTTCTCGGTAGTCAACGCCGGGGAACAGGCCGAGCGGGAAGTCGGCGAACAGCCCAAGCTCGCGGACCTCGTTGTTGCGGACCAGCCACGGCTGTGGGTGACCGGCATTGACGAGGCGCATGCGGCTGTGCTCGACATCGATGCTCGCCACCGTGCCGGTGACGAACTGATCGCCGCCGAACTGGTCGTGGACGACCTGGCTCGCCTCCTTGACCTGGGCGAGGATGTCACGGCCGCGGCGACGAGCGTGGCGCAGGGCCGCCACCGCCAGACTGCCGAGCAGCGCGGCGCGCAGGCCGTGGCCCATGCCGTCGGTGATGGCGACGTGGACGTGGTCGGCCTCGACCGCGTAGTCGAAGCTGTCCCCTGCGATCGCATAGGCAGGCTCGAGGGAGCCGGCAACGGCCACCCCGTCGCCGTCGTACGCGAGCACCGGCAGGAGCTCCCACTGGATCTCGGCGGCCAGGATGAGGTCGCGTCGACGACGGACTCGCTCGAACAGGTCGGTGTAGCGGCGGGCGGTGGCGATCACGTAACCGACGACGATGGCGGCCCGCTGCAGCTCTTCCCGGCGTTCCGCAGACGGCGGCTCGGGCAGGAGCACGTCGAGCACACCGAGGCGCTCGGTCCGCACGCTCACCGGCACGTACAGCCGGATGCCGGCGTCGTCGGCCACCTCGACGGGCGTCTGGGCGAGGAATGCGCTTCCCGCGGGCGTCCCTTCGACGGTCAGCGAGCCGTCGTCGACGGCGGGGTCGCTCCCGACCCGTTCGAGCGTGACCTCCCCGTAGTCGGCGAGAAGGAGGGCGACGTCCTTCGCGCCGACCGCTTCGGCCAGAACGACCGAGACGACGGAGGGCAGCGCATACGGCGGCGCGGCGTCGAGCGTTCGGTGCAGGCGCCCGACAAAACCGCTGTCAGCCACGAGGTCCCCCCATGAGGAGAACGATATCCGTGCCGCTCAGGAAACCAGCTTGGCGTCGAGCGTGATGTCGACGGCGGCGAGCGCCTTGGACACCGGGCAGTTCGCCTTCGCTGTATCCGCCTGCTCCCTGAACTGCGCCTCGTCGATGCCGGGCACCTCAGCCTCGGTGCGGAGCTCGATCTTGGTGATTCCGAACCCGGCGTCGGTCTTGTCGAGATGGACGTTGGCCGTCGTGTCCACGCGTGTCGGCGTGAAGCCGGCCTTGGCCAGGCCGTTCGACAGTGCCATCGAGAAGCAGCCCGCATGGGCGGCAGCGATGAGCTCCTCGGGGTTGGTCCCCGCGCCGTCCTCGAACCGGGAGCTGAACGAGTACTGCCCCTCGAACGCGCCCCCACCGAACCGCATGGTGCCCTTGCCGTTGGGCAGGTCGCCTTCCCACCGGGCCTCGGCGTTCCGTACCGGCATCTGATCCTCCTCGTTGCAGCGTCGCGAACCGGAGCCCCTTCTATCGCATCACGATGCGAGGGCCACGATCCCGATGGCGGCCACGGCGAAGCTGGCCGGGAGGTTGGCTGGCGGTGAGGGTGATCGCCGTGGTCGTCGCCCCTTCTTCGGCAAGACGGACGGTCTCCCACGACGCCGTGCTCCACGTCGTCAGTGCCCCACACAATCCGGTGCCGACGACGGTACGGGCCGTGCGCCCACCTGTGTGGCTCAGGGTGTAGCCGGCCAGGAATCCCAGGATCAGCGAGCCGACGACGTTCACGGTCAGCGTGCCGAACGGGAACGGGCCCGAAACCCGGTCCTGGACGGCGCCGTCGAGGAGGTAGCGCGCCACGGCGCCGACCGACCCGGCCACACCGACGGCGAGCACGAGCGTCATCGGATCCGGGTCACGGCGATCCCGGCCCACGTGGCGGCGAGGCCCAGGACCAACGTCGCCGCGACGTACGCGAGCGCGGTCGGGACATGGCCGTCTTTGAAAAGCAGATCGCCTTCGACGGCGAAGGTGGACATGGTCGTCCACGCCCCGAGGACGCCGACACAGAAGAAGGGCCGCACATAGCGCGTCGTGTTGTGAGTCGATCCCGGCTATCTAGCGTCCGCGGGCGCGGGCCCGCCTGGCGCCGAGCAGCAGGGCACCGCCGAAGAACACGGTGACAGCACCGATCACCGCCCACACGACCTGGCCCGTCATGAACGAGCCGCCGATGGCACCGACGCCTTGACCGATCCAGACGACGCCCACGGCGACGAGCACGACGCCGATGATCACCCGGGCCCACACGGCGCCCACCGTAGGCCAGCGGCGGGCGTCACGCGCGGCGGCACTCAGCTGGCCTTGGTCACCTCGTCGAAGCTGACGTCGACGTCCTCCTCGGGCTTGCGCTCCTCGGTCCGGGCCAGCCCGGCGAGCACGCGCTCGTCCGCTTCGGTCGGGTCGTCGGCGACCAGCGAACGGGGCGACAGGTTGTGGACGCGCACCGTGTTGATCTCGGCGGCCAGCAGGAAGACCTGGGCCTGCAGGTAGATCCACGACAGCATGGCGATCACCACGCCGAGGGTGCCGTAGGTCTGGCTGGCGCTCTTGAAGGTGTGGCCGACGATGTAGGTGCCGAGCGCCTGGAGGATCATCCCGGCCACGGCGGCGACGACGGCGCCGGGGACGAGCTCCCGCCACGACACGTCGGCGACCGTGAGGAGCTTGAAGGCGGCCAGGAACACGCCGAAGTTCACGATCGTCGACACCACGATGGCGATCACCTTGGTGACCAAGCTGTGGCCCGTGCCCGCGGTGGCCACGCCGGTGAGGAAGATGGTGGCGAGCACGCCGGCGCCGAGCACGGTGAGCAGGAGAAGCGCCCGGAGACGGGACTTGACGAAGTTCGGACGCTCCTTGCGAGGCACGTGCCAGACGGCGTCCATGGCGCTCTGGCCGGCCCGGACGACGCCCATGCCGCCCCACAGGGCACCGGCGACGCCGATGCCCAGCGCCAGACCGCTGCCCTTCAGCGAGCCGACGTTGTGGCGGATCTGGTCGCCGATCATCGGGAATCGCGAGAAGACCGAGTGCACCACCTGGCTCTGCAGCTTGGAGTTGTGGCCCACGAAGAAGCCGAGCACTGTCACCAGGACCAGGATGAGGGGGAACAGCGAGAAGAAGCCGTAGTAGGCGATCAGGGCCGCCTGCTTGCCCGCCTCGTCGTCGCCGAACTTCTTCGTGACAGCCAGCGGATACCCGAGCCAAGTATGCGAGCGCTGGTAACGGTCGACGCCCTCAATGACGCCAGCCAGCGGATTGGCCATGGCGGCTATGTACCCGCAGGCGAGCGGCCGTCAACCCGACGGCCGCGCCGGCGCTCGCCAACGCGGCGATGGCGAGCCCGATCGGCGCCGCCGTGCCGGACGGCGATCTGTCATGCCCAGACGGGGTGTGCAGGTGCACCTGCCCGGGCCACGGGGCGCCGAGCGCTACTTCGATGGGACCCGACGTCGTC
>CADDZP010000043.1 GCA_902812475.1 Actinomycetota bacterium
CCATGGTAGAGCCTCGGCGTGGCGAGCCGCGCGCGCTGCGGCGTAGGATTTTCGCAAAAGTGACATTCGGGGGAGGCGGGTTGGCGGTCCAGGGGGCAGCCAGGCAGGCTCGACCGGGGCCGATCCGGGTGGGCATCGTCGACGACCATCCGGTCGTTCGCGAAGCTTTCGGCAACCTGTTCGAGCTGGTTGAGGGTCTGGAAGTGGTGATGACCGCCGGAGACGCCGACGAGGCCCTCCGGGCGCTCGCCACGACCATGGTCGACGTGGCCATCGTCGACTTCGGCCTGCCCGGCGTCGACGGGAGCGTCTTGACCGCAGAGATCAAGGAGCGCCATCCGGACACCCGGGTCCTGATCTTCACCGCCTCGATGGACCCGGTGCACGTGCGCCGGGCGGCCGGGTCCACCGCCGACGGGATCCTGCTCAAGAGCATCCCCATCGACTACCTGGTGGCGGCCATCCGGGACGTGGCCAACGGCCGCCGCGTCGTGGGCCGCGACCTGTCAGGGCTTCTGACCGAGCCCGGCGACGAGGGGCTCCCGGGCCAGCTGTCCGACCGGGAGCAAGAGGTCCTGCGCCTGCTGGCCAAGGGCATGACCAACAAGGACATCGCCCGGGCCCTGTTCATCTCCCAGGCCACCGTCAAGAGCCACGTGGAGAACATCCTGCGCAAGCTGGGCGCCGCCGACCGCGCCGGCGCCGTCGCCGAGGGCTTCCGCCGGAAGCTGATCGACTGACCCCTCCGTTCTCGGCGCAGAAATGTGCGGATCCCGCACATTTCTGCGCCGAGAACGAGTGGGGGCTAGATGCGGTTGTAGAGGATCGCCCGCTTCACCTCTTGGATGGCCTGGGTGATCTTGATGTCACGGGGGCAGGCCTCGGTGCAGCTGAAGGCGGTGCGGCAGCGCCAGACGCCGGAGCGCTGGTTGAGGATGTCGAGCCGGTCACCGGCGGCCTCGTCGCGTGAGTCGAAGATGAAACGGTGGGCGTTGACGATGGCGGCCGGGCCCACGTAGGACTCGTTGCCCCAGTAGATCGGGCACGACGTGGTGCACGCCGCGCACAGGATGCACTTGGTGGTGTCGTCGAAGCGTTCCCGGTCCTCGGGACTCTGCCTGCGCTCTTCGTAGCCAGGGTCGGTGCTGTTGATGAGGTACGGCAGCACCGACTTGTACTGGTCGAAGAACGGCTCCATGTCGACGACCAGGTCCTTGATCACCCGCAGCCCGCGGATGGGCTCGACAGTGATGTTGGTGCCGACGTCCTTGACGAGCAGCACGCACGCCAGGGCGTTGGAGCCGTTGATGACCATGGCGTCGGACCCGCACACGCCGTGGACGCACGAGCGCCGGAAGCTGAGCGTGCCGTCGTGGTGCCACTTCACCTCGTGGAGGGCGTCGACCACGCGGTCGGTGTCCTCGACGCGGACTTCGTAGGTCTCCCAGTGCGGCTTCTTGTCCTGCTCAGGGTTGTAGCGCTTGATCTTCAGCTCGACATCCACAACAGCCATCAACACAACTCCATCGAGGTATCGCCGGCGGTTGCGGTCGGCGCCGAAGGCGCCCACTTCAGACGCCGGCCCGAAGAGAATGCGCGCAGGGCGAGCCGGCTTCGGTCGCCCGGAGCACGATTCGCTCGCCGAGCAAGCTCTGCTTGCGAGCGCGAAGTCAATACTTCCTCTCCATGGGTTCGTACTTGCCGCCGACGACGGGCTTGTAGTCGAGGCGGACGCTGCCGTCGTCGGTGCGGAACGCCAGGCTGTGGCGCATCCAGTTGGCGTCGTCCCTCGTGGGGTGGTCGTCGCGGAAGTGGGCGCCCCGGCTCTCGGTGCGGGCCAGGGCGCTGACCACCAGGGACTCGGCCAGGTCGATCAGGAAACCGAGCTCGATGGCCTCGGTGAGGTCGTAGTTGAAGACCGCGCCCTTGTCCTGGATCGACGCCTGTTCGTACCGCTCGCGCAGGCTGCGGACCGTGCCCAGCACCGTGCGGAGGCTCTCGTCGGTGCGGAACACCGACGCCTTGTCCATCATCTCCTCCTGGAGGCGGCTCCTGATGTCGGCGACGTTCTCGCCGCCGGTGCCGGCCCGCAGTCGCTCGACCAGCTGACGGGTCTCGCCCTCCACCTCGCGCGGGAGGTCGGCATGGCTGACCTCGTTGACGTACTTCGCCATCGCCGTGCCGCCCCGCCTCCCGAACACCACGATGTCGAGCAGGGAGTTGGTCCCCAGGCGATTGGCCCCGTGCACCGAGACGCACGCACACTCGCCCGCGGCGTAGAGGCCGGGCAGCACGGTGTTGTCGCTGTCGACGACGACCTCGGCGTTGATGTTCGTGGGGATGCCGCCCATGGCGTAGTGGGCGGTGGGCTGGATGGGGATGAGCTCGGTCTTGGGCTCGAGGCCCATGTACGTGCGCACGAAGTCGGTGATGTCCGGGAGCTTGGCGTCGATCTGCTCGGGCGGCAGGTGGGTGAGGTCGAGGTGGACGTAGTCCTTGTTGTCGCCCATGCCCCGGCCTTCGCGCACCTCGGTGAGGATCGCCCGGCTCACCATGTCGCGCGGCGCCAGGTCCTTGACCGTCGGGGCGTAGCGCTCCATGAAGCGCTCGCCGTCGGCGTTCCGCAGGATGCCGCCCTCGCCGCGCGCCGCCTCGGACAGGAGGATCCCCAGCTTGTAGATCCCGGTCGGGTGGAACTGGAAGAACTCCATGTCCTCCATGGGGATGCCCCGGCGGTACAGCACGCCGGGCCCGTCGCCGGTGAGCGTCACGGCGTTCGAGGACACCTTGAACATCCGCCCGTAGCCGCCGGTCGCGAACAGGGCGGCCTTGGTGTGGAAGACGTGGAGGTCGCCGGTGGCCAGCTCGTAGGCCACCAGCCCCGAGACCCGGCCCTCCGAGAAGGCGATGTCGAGGACCTGGAACTCGTTGAAGAAGTTGACGTCACGTGCCAGGCACTGCTGGTACAGCGTCTGCAGGATCATGTGGCCGGTGCGGTCGGCCGCGTAGCAAGCCCGGCGCACCGGCCCCTCGCCGTGGTTGCGGGTGTGGCCGCCGAAGCGACGCTGGTCGATGCGGCCCTCGGGCGTGCGGTTGAACGGCATGCCGAAGTGCTCGAGCTCGATGACGGCGTCGATCGCTTCTCGGCACATGATCTCGGCGGCGGGCTGGTCGACCAGGTAGTCGCCGCCCTTCACGGTGTCGAAGGCGTGCCACTCCCACGAGTCCTCTTCGACGTTGGCCAGCGCCGCGCACATCCCGCCCTGGGCGGCGCCGGTGTGCGAACGGGTCGGGTACAGCTTGGTCAGAACGGCGACCCGACACTTGCCGGCCGTCTCGATGGCGGCCCGCAGCCCGGCGCCACCGGCGCCGACCACGACCGCGTCGTAGCTGTGGCGATGCACCTTCATGTCAACTTGTTTCTACCTGCAATCGAGCTGCGAATCGACTTTGACGGGCCCGTCGGGCCCGAGCGTCGAGCGCTGATCGGACGCGACGCCGAGGAGGTGGGGGCGCTCGACGCGATCAATTCGCGGCTCGAATCAAGGCGTCATACCGATTTGCCACGGGCGCCTCGCCGATGAGGGCGAGGGTCAAGGTGAACGGGCCGGGTGCGTCGGGCACCACCGCCTGGACCGTGCCCACCCGCACACAGTCGTCCTCGGGAACCTCGCCTTCCCAGCGCCACTCGTGGGCACCGCCGGTCCATTGCAGCTGGGCTCGGACCTGACCGCGCACGGGCTTGCGCAGATCGTTCACGACGTGGACGTCGAGGGCGAGCGCCTCACCCGGTGCGTAGTGCGCCTTCGGGCGGTCGGCGACCACGATGACCGGGCGGCAGGCGTCCCGCAGGGCGTCATAGCCGGACTTCGGAACGCGCTCGTGGTCGAGCACCGACCACGTCACCGACGGGTGGGCGTCGGCGAAGTCGAACTGGCAGAAGCCCCCCGTAGGCCGGTACTTCAGCCGTCGCAGCGTTTCCACGTGGTGCTTGATCACGGTCGCCTGGTAGCGCTGTGTCGCCGCCTTCCACATCTCGTAGGTCGTGTAGTCCGCGGGCGGCACGTAGCGGTCGAAGGCGAAGCGCTGCAGGGCATGCGTGCGCCACAGGCGGTCCCAGTCGAGGTCGGGCCAGCGCTCGGCTTCGATGAAGTCGTCGCTCTCGGGGACGGCCTGGGCGCCGAACTCGGTGACGAAGCGGGCCAGCCGCGGGAACGCAGCCATGGCCTTGGGGAAGTCCCGCTCCTCGCCGTGGTACCAGCCGAAGTAGGTGTGGGTGTCCGTACCGCCCGAACCCGGGTGGGGGAACACACCCGAATGGGGGACCACCGGCCGGCTGCCGTCGGCGTGCTCTAGCGCCCGCTTGATGGAGTGGTCGAGAATCGTCTTGTTCCAGCTGGGCAGCTCCTGGGCCACGGCGGCGCGGGCGGCGATCCTCGTGCGGGAGAACGGCACGCCCGGCTCGATGTCGATGGCCATCGGCTCGTTGTGGCCACACCAGATGGCGATCGAGGGATGGTGGGCGAGGAGCTCGACGGCCTTGGCGGCCTGGCGCACAGCCTGCTTGCGCACACCGCGGGCGTAGCCCCACTGCAGGGGCATGTCCTGCCAGAGCAGGAGGCCGGCTTCATCGGCGGCGTCGTACAGCTCGGGCCTGCTGATGTGGGCGTGGACGCGCAGCAGGTCGAGCCCGGCCTGCTTGGCCAGCTGGACGTCGCGCCGGAAGTCGTCGGCGTTCGCGTCGGCGATGGCCATGCGGGTCGGGCCCTGGTTGGAGCCCTTGAGGAAGAGGCGCTCGCCGTTCACCGAGAGTGTCCACTTCGACATCGACACCTGCCGGAGGCCGATGCGGAAGCGGCGGCTGTCCATCACATCTCCGCTGGGGTCGGCCACCTCGACGGTGACGGGCTCGAGGGGCTGATCGCCGAGGGCGTGGGGCCACCAAAGGCGGGGCTCGTCGACGGCGACGACCCATGACACCTGGTTCTCGCCCGCGGCGAGGGGCTGCTCGATCTGGTGGTCGCGGTCCCCGATGCGGGTGCGGAGGACCACTCTCGTGGTCTCGGCCGCGTCCAGCCAGGCGCGCAGGGAGACCACGGCCCGCTCGTCGGTGGCCTCGGTGCACGTCGTGGCCAGCCGGGTGATGCGCACCGCTCCCGACTCCTCCAAGCGCACGGGACGCCAGAGACCGCCGGGGTTCCAGTCGGGGTCGAGGCAGTCCCAATGTTGGAACACGCCAGTGAGGTTGCGCTTGGCCGCCCGGTCGGTCTGTCGCGGACAGCCGACCTCGACAGCGAGCACGTGCTCGCTGCGCCGGCGGAGGAGATCCGTCACCTCGAAGACGTGAGGGAAGAAGTAGCCCTCGGTGTCGCCCACGTAGGAGCCGTCCAGCCAGACGTCGCCCAGGTAGAAGAGTCCCTCGAGGACGAGCCAGCTGCGCCGCCCGTCGTCGGGGGCGGCGTCGTCGAACCGCCGCCGGTAGAGGAGGGGACCGTCGGTGTCGGCGAACTGCGGTGACGATCGCCAGTGCCCGGGCACCGTGACCTCGGGCCAGCCGTCGTCGTCGAACTCAGGGCGGGAGAACTCCCGGCGCAGCGGCTCGTCGGCGACCTGCGCCAACCACGTGCCCGACAACTCCATGAAGTGACGCTACAGACCCACCACCACGAAAACCTCTCCGATGTTCGTCTGGCGCTCCGGTTGTGCCCGTTTGGCGGCCAGCATTTCAGGATCGGAGAGGTCTTGGGGTCTCAGAGGTCGATGGTGCGGGTGACGCGGACGGCGTCGAGCAGACGACGGTCGTGGGTGACGAGGATGAGCGTGCCGTCGTAGGACTCGAGGGCCGACTCCAGTTGTTCGATGGCGGGAAGGTCGAGGTGGTTGGTCGGCTCGTCGAGCACGAGCAGATTGACCTCCCCGGCCACCAGGAGGGCCAGCAGGGCGCGGGTGCGCTCGCCGGGGGAGAGTGTCGTCGCCGGGCGCAGGACCTCGTCCGCCTCGAGGCCGAACTTGGCGAGGACGGTGCGGGCGTCGCCGGCCGGCAGTTCCGTCTCGGCGCAGAAGGCGTCGAGGAGCGGGCGGTCACCGGCGAGGACGTGGCGGGCCTGGTCGAGCTCGCCGACCACGACCCGCGATCCCCACTGGCGCAGGCCGGACGCCAGGGGCGCGCGGCCGAGCAGCGTCTGCAAGAGCGTCGTCTTGCCTGACCCGTTGGGCCCGACGATGGCCAGCCGATCTTGCCAGCGGAGCTCCAGATCGAGCGGCCCGAGCGTGAACGGGCCTCGGGTCATCACCGCGTCCCCGAGACGGACGACGACATCGCTGCTGCGGGGCGCGGGCGGAAGTTGGAGGCGCAGCTCCCACTCTTCCCAGGGCTTGTCCACGACGTCGAGGCGTTCCATCGCCCGCTCGCTGGCGCGGGCCTTGGCCGCCAGCCGCTCGGACGCCTCTGCGCGCCGGTGGCGGATGAACTTGTCGAGGTCGGACGGTCGCTTGGTCGCCCGAGCAGTGCCCTTCTGCGCCCATTGCCGTTGGCGGCGCGAGCGCTCCGACAGGCGGGCCTTCTCGCTTCGATAGTTCTCGAATGCCTCGTAGCCGTGGGCTCGGGCCACCGCCCGCTCTTCGAGGTACGCGGCCCAGCCGCCCGCGTACTCGGTCGCCGTGTGATCGTGGCCGTCGAGCTCGACGACGCGGTCGACGACCCGGTCCAGGAACGCCCGGTCGTGTGAGACGACGGCGACGGCGGCCGGCGTCTCGAGCACGAAGCGTTCGAGCCGGTCGAGGCCGGCGAAGTCCAAGTCGTTGGTCGGCTCGTCGAGCAGGAGGACGTCGAAACGCGAGAGGAGAATGGCGGCGAGCCCGGCCCGTGCGCGCTGCCCGCCCGACAGCCCGGCCATCGGCTGCGTCAAGCGGTCGTCGCCCAAGCCGACGTCGGCGCACACTGCGGCAGCCCGCGTGTCGAGGTCGGCGCCGCCCAGTGCGAGGAACCGCTCGAGCGCTTCACCGTGCACGTCGACGAGCGCCGGATCTTCGGCGAGCGCCGCTGTCGCCGCGTCCAGCGCAGCCTCGGCATCGGCCACGCCGGTGCGCCGGGCGAGGTACTCGAGCAGCGTCTCACCTTCCAGACCGGTCACCTCCTGCGGGAGGTAGCCGACGCGCAGCTCGGCCGGAGCGCGCTCGACCGCCCCCGAGTCGGGTTGGTCGATGCCGGCGAGCACGCGCAGCAGCGTCGACTTGCCGACTCCGTTGGGACCGACGACGCCCACGCGGGCGCCCGGCCCGACGGCGACGGACACGTCGGTGAGGACCGGGTGGGTGCCGTGCACGACGGTGACATGGACGGCGGAAAGCGTGCCGGAGGACGGACGGGAACGCAGGACGAAAGCTCCTGAAGACGAAGGACGACGGGGGATCGTTGGTCAGGAGCTAGCCGGCCACGAACACCACGCTACCGCCCACCACCGTTCTTGGCGCAGAAATGTGCGGGTTCCCCACATTTCTGCGCCGAGAAGCACGCGGTTTTACTTCGACGTCACCGGTCCTTGGAGTGTCGCCGTCACCGTCACGCCGCCTGGGCCGGGCGCCAGACGCACGTCGAAGGGGCCGCTCGCCATCGTCAAGGACGACGCCGGCTTCGTGCCCGACGCCGTCCTGACCGTGAACGCGCCCGTCATCTTCAGCGTCCCGGGCCCGTCGACCTTGAGCGTCGGCGAGGGGAACTGAACGACGACCCCGTCGGTGGCCGTGAGCACCGTGTGCGTGTCGGCGGTGAAGTCGACGCCGTTGTCCTCGGGGGTGGCCAGCCCGGCGCTGCCGACGGCGACGGACGATCCGAGGTGGTAGTGCCCGGGCTTGAAGCCGCTGGTCCCCATGAGCGACCACGTCACGCCGCGCGGATCGACGTCGACGTGGGCGGGCCCCAGGTCCAAGGCGCCGCTGCCGCTCACCGGGAGCGGCTGGCCCGCATACCAGTAGATGGTCTTGCGGGCGCCGCTGATGATCGCGCCCTCGACCTCGGCATGTCGTACGGCCCCCCGCTCGACGGCGTTGATCGTGAACGGCACCGGGATGGGGTCGGCCACCGCGTTGTCGGCGCTGAAGCTCTGCACGGTGCCGGTCACGAGTGTCTGACCTGCGGCCGGCACGATCACCGTCTGCGTCACCGGCGGCAAAGTGGTCGCCTCGTGGACGATCGTCGGCTCCGGTGCCGTCTTGCGGACCACCGCCGCGGCGACCCCACCGCCGAGCAGTCCGACGACCAGAACGGCGAGAACGCCTTTCACAGCGGCAAGGGTAGGTTGGGCCCCATGTCGCGTCCCGCCACCCTCGGTCAGCTTCGCGAGTCGGGCTGGGAGTCAGTCCCGGTCAAAGAGGAGGTGCGACGGAACGCTGCCGCCAAGGTCAAGGCGGGCGAGCCGATGTTCCCCGGAGTCCTCGGCTACGACGACACCGTCCTTCCCCAGCTGGAGAACGCCCTCCTCGCCGGCCACGACGTCATCTTCCTGGGCGAGCGGGGTCAGGCCAAGACGAGGATGATCCGCACGCTCACCGAGCTGCTCGACGAGTGGATGCCCGTCGTCGCCGGGTCCGAGATCAACGACGACCCGTACAACCCCGTGTCGAAGCAGGCCCGCGACCTGGTGCGCGAGCACGGCGAAGAGACTCCGATCGAGTGGGTGCACCGCGAGACGCGCTTCGGCGAGAAGCTGGCCACGCCCGACACGTCGATCGCCGACCTGATCGGCGAGGTCGACCCCATCAAGGTTGCCGAAGGTCGCTACCTCTCCGACGAGCTGACGCTGCACTACGGCCTCGTGCCCCGCACCAACCGAGGCATCTTCTCGATCAACGAGCTGCCGGACCTCGCCGAGCGCATCCAGGTCGGTCTCCTCAACGTGCTCGAGGAGCGCGACATCCAGGTGCGCGGCTACAAGATCCGCCTGCCCCTCGACGTCATGCTGGTGGCGTCGGCCAACCCCGAGGACTACACCAACCGGGGCCGCATCATCACGCCTCTCAAGGACCGCTTCGGCGCCCAGATCCGCACCCACTACCCGCTCGACACAGACACCGAGCTGCAGATCGTTGGCCAGGAGAGCCGCACGTTCGACCTGCCCGGGCTGCGGGTCCAGGTTCCCGACCACATGGCCGAGATCGTGGCCACCGTGAGCCAGCTGGCCCGGGCCAGCGCCCACATCAACCAGCGGTCGGGTGTGTCGGTGCGCCTGTCCATCGCCAACTACGAGACGATGGTCGCCAACGCCAGCCGCCGGGCCCTGCGCCTCGGCGAGCCTGACGTCGTGCCCCGCATCAGCGACCTCGACGCGCTGGCCTCGTCGACTCAGGGCAAGGTCGAGATCGAGACCCTCGAGGAGGGGCGCGAGGAGAGCGTCGTCCAGAACCTGTTCAAGGCGGCGGTGCTCACCGTCTTCAAGGAGCGCTGTCCCGTCGACCAGTTCCGCGACGTCCTGTCGGCCTTCGCCGAGGGCACGGTCGTGCACGCCGGCGACGACGTGCCGTCGTCGGCCTACGCCGACATCCTGAGCACGCTGCCCGCCATGCGACCCGCCGTCGTCGAGCTCGCCGGGAGCGAGACGC
This sequence comes from Actinomycetota bacterium, assembly GCA_902812475.1. Classification (GTDB taxonomy): domain Bacteria; phylum Actinomycetota; class Acidimicrobiia; order Acidimicrobiales; family AC-14; genus CADDZP01. Next base: position 9,598 of record CADDZP010000043.1, read on the forward strand.
CCGCCGCCATCGCCAGCGCCGTCGAGTTCGTGCTCGAGGGCCTGCACCTCTCCAAGCGCCTGAACAAGGATGCCGTCGGCACCAAGGCCACCTACCGGGGCCGGGGTTAGCGGCCCGTGCCCGTCGGCTTCCGCTGCTGCCGTCGACTGCTCTTGCCGCCGGAGGCGGCCCCGCCAGTTGACCGCCGAGAGGTACAGCGCGGAGGGCGAGCCGGCTTTGCCGGTCGCCCGGAGCACCTTCACCTCGCCCGAACGGAGCGAAGCGAGTGAGGGCGAAATACAGCCGGTGGGATGGGACGCAGGCCGGCTTCGAGCTCGACGCCGACGACGTTCTCTCCGAGATCACCGACGACCTGCTGTACCACGGCGACCTGAACGCGGCCCTGCGGCGGATGATGCAGTCGGGCTTCCGCGACCAAAACGGCGAGCGTCTCGCCGGCATGCGCGAGCTGATGGAGAAGCTGCGCCGACGGCGCAAGGACGAGCTCGAGAAGTACGACCTGGGCGGCGTCTACGACGACATCGCCCGGGAGCTGCGCGAGGTCGTCGACCAGGAGCGCCACGGCATCGACGACCTCGAGCAGGAGGCCCGCCAGTCCGGCGACCAGCGCCGCCAGGAGATCACCGAGCAGGTGGCGCAGGAGAAGCGGATGCAGCTCGACCTCCTGCCGCCGGACCTCGCCGGCCAGGTGCGGGAGCTGTCCGAATACGAGTTCACGTCGTCCGAGGCCCGTGAGCGCTTCGACGAGCTCATGGACAAGCTGCGCCAGCAGCTCATGCAGAGCTACTTCAACCAGATGGCAGGGGCGCTGCAGGACGTCAGCCCCGAGCAGATGCAGCACATGAAGGACATGCTCTCGGCGCTGAACCAGATGCTCGAGCAGCGGGCCAACGGCCAGGAGCCCGACTTCGAGTCGTTCATGGAGCAGTACGGCGACTTCTTCCCCGGCAACCCGCAGTCCCTCGACGAGCTCCTCGAGCAGATGGCCGAGCAGATGGCGGCCATGCAGGCGATGCTCAACTCGATGACGCCCGAGCAGCGGGCCCAGCTCCAAGGGCTGGCCGAGCAGCTGCTCGAGGACATGGACCTGCGCTGGCAGGTCGACCAGCTGGGCCAGAACCTCCAGCAGCTGTTCCCGCAGATGGGCTGGGACCGCCGCTACAACTTCAGCGGCCAGGACCCGCTGGGGTTCGTCGAGGCCGCCCAGCTCATGGACAAGCTCGGCGACATCGACCAGCTCGAGAACCTGATGCGCTCGGCCACCTCACCGGGTGCTCTGGCCGAGGTCGACATCGACAAGGCCCGTGACCTCCTGGGCGACGACGGGGCTCGCAGCCTCGAACGCCTCGCCGAGCTGGCCAAGATGCTCGAGGAGGCGGGCCTCATCGAGCAGAAGGAGGGCCGCTACGAGCTGACGCCCAAGGGCATGCGCCGCATCGGCCAGAACGCCCTCTCGGACCTCTTCGCCAAGCTCAACCAGGACCGAATCGGCCGCCACCAGCTCGAGCGCTCGGGCGTCGGTCACGAGCGCAACTACGAGACCAAGCCCTACGAGTACGGCGACCCGTTCAACCTGCAGATCGAGCGCACGCTGCGCAACGCCATCCGCCGTACCGGCGGCGGCACACCGGTGAAACTCCAGCCCGACGACTTCGAGGTGGAGCGCACCGAGACCATCACCCGGTCGAGCACGGTGCTGATGCTCGACCTCTCGCTGTCGATGCCGATGCGCGACAACTTCCTGGCCGCCAAGAAGGTGGCCATGGCCCTGCACTCGCTGATCTCGTCGCAGTTCCCCCGGGACTTCCTCGGCATCGTCGGTTTCAGCGAGGTTGCGCGCGAGCTCAAGCCCGAGCAGCTGCCCGAGGTGTCGTGGGACTTCGTGTACGGCACGAACATGCAGCACGCGTTCCTGTTGAGCCGCCGCATGCTGGCCCGCCAGACGGGCACCAAGCAGATCATCATGGTCACCGACGGCGAACCCACCGCGCACCTGCTTCCCGGCGGCGACGTGTTCTTCAACTATCCGCCCGTGCGGGAGACGGTCGAGGCCACCCTCAAAGAAGTGGCCCGCTGCACGCGCGAGGACATCCGCATCAACACGTTCATGCTCGATGCCAACAGCTACCTGCGGAACTTCGTCGAGCAGCTGACCCGCATGAACAAGGGCCGCGCCTTCTTCACCACACCCGAGACCCTCGGTAGCTACGTGCTCGTCGACTTCATCGAGCAGAAGCGCGCCCTGCGCGGCCGCGGCTCCCGCGCCAGCTGATCCAAGCTCCCTCTTTGCAACTCCGGCCCTTGCTGGCACAATTCCGTCGATGAGGACGCCTGTGCTCGTGGTCCTCGGGATCGTGCTCGTGGTCACGACGGCGTGTTCTTCGTCATCGACCAAGCTTCGAGCTCGAGCGGGTCACCCCAGCGAGACCACGTCGACTTCGATCCCCACGACGTCGACCGCCGTCGGCGGCACACCTGCCGCCTCCACGTCGGCACCGCTCAAGCCGGTGCCGCCAACGACCGCAGCCCCAGCCACGGCGCAATCGCCGACGACGTCGATCGCGGCGACCACGCCCACCGGTCCGCCACCCGATGCGTCGACGGGCCGAGGGTTGATTACGGGCCACGTATATCACGCGTGCACGACGAGCGGCTCGAATGCCGCATGCCATGAACAACACCCGCTCGCTGGCGACACCATCACGGCGAAGTCCGGGGATTCCGTCGTAGCTGTCACGCACACAGCGGCCGACGGCAGCTACCGCGTCGAGGTCCCGGCCGGGCTGTACACGGTCGATGAAGCGCAGCAGGGGTTCTCGACGCGAGTCCAGGTGAACGCCGGCCAAACCGTCGTTGTCGACTTCTGACGTGTGACACAGGACGCTTGACGCGCGGTCGACGCGGACTTAGTCTCCGAAGCCTCTGCCGTCTCGCGCAGAGCCAACCTGGGGGTCGGGACATGCGGATCCGGCGGATCGTTTCTGGGCTCGCGGCTGTTGCATTGCTGCCGATCGGCGCCGTGGCCAGTTCGGTCGTGCAGGCGCCGCCGGCGTTCGCCCTCGGTGAGCCGTCGATGGGCACGCCGTCTGTCATCGACCCAGGCGTGAACAACACGTCAGCCACATACTTCAACACCGGTCTCGGCGGTTCGGAACCGAGCGTCGCCCTCGACCCGTCGAATCCGCAGCAGGCGGTCATGACGGCCTTCTTCAAGAACAGCCAGTGGACAGGGGGCGGCGCCAACGCTTCGCTGTTGCAGACCCTTGACGGCGGTCAGACTTGGACACTGCAGGGCAGCATCCCGCCGCCCCCAGGTATCCCCAACGGCGGTCCCTTCGACCAGACGGTCGACTTCGGTCGGAACGGCACGCTGTTCGGGACGTTCCTCGTGAACAACCAGCCGCCTGGAGCGAACAGCGATGTCGTTAGCGGTGACACGACGAACCCGGCCCAGGCGGCCAGCTGGCAGTGGAACGCACCCGGCGGCAACACCCAGCTCACGAACAACAATGTCGCGGGCAACAACGTCGACCAGCCATGGCTGATCGTCAACCGCGACACCGGAACGGCAGCCAATGACGACACGTACGTCGCCTACAGCGACTTCGCGGCGACGAATGCTCGCGTGGCCGTGTCGCTCAATGTGACGCCGCCCAACTTCAACCGTGACAACAACGCGGGTTCGTGGAACCCCCAGGACGGCACCAACCCGGGTACTCGTATTGCGAAGGACACGACCAACGGGAACATGTACGCCATCTGGCAGACGGCCACGGCCGGTTCGGGTGGCGCGGGCGTATCGCCGCACAACGTCACCCTTCACATCAACCGTTCCACCGACAGCGGGCAGAACTGGACCCTGAACGGAAGCGCCTCGGGGATCACGAAGAACACCGGCGATCAAGACGAAGGTGATTTCAAGTTCGGAGCGGTCAACGCCCTCCTCGGCGGCGTCGAGCACATCGCCGTGAATCCCACCAATCACGACGTGTGGGTCGTCTACGGGACCGACGGCGACAAGACCGGCGCCCAGCGCAACCGGATCTTCGTCACCCGCTACACCGACGCGAACGCGGCCGGCGGCGGGAATCTGACCGAGGCGGCGGGCTTTCCGAAGCAGGTCGGAACGTCGACCGACGCGGCGCTGCCGTCGGTCGCCGTGACGAGCGACGGCGTGGTCGGCATCCTCTACACCACGTTCGACGGGAACAACGGGTCGGGGATCCCGACCTTCTCGGCACACCTGGCTCGCAGCGACGACACGGGGGCCACGTTCACCGACAGCGTCCTCGAATCCTTCACCTCGCCCAACGGCAACAACGGCAACGCCCGCCAGCGCGTCTTGGGTGACTTCCAGCAGATCAAGGCCAACGGCTCGCTCCTCTACGGAACGTTCTCGGGCAACAGGCAGAACTTCCGGGCCGGTGCGACGAACACGATCGACCCGGTGTTCTTCCGGGTCCCTGGCCCGTCGGCCGACGTTCAGACGACGAAGACCGGCTCTCCGAACCCGGTCACGGCTGGGACCAACCTGACGTACACGATCACATCGAAGAACAACGGGCCGAACGACGCCCTCAACGTGACGATGAACGACACCATGCCGGCCGGGACGACACTCGTGTCGTTCTCGCCGCCGCCCGGGTGGAGTTGTTCGACTCCCGCCGTGGGTGCCAACGGACCGGTCGCCTGCTCGAAGTCGTCGATGACGAACGGCGAGAGCGACGTCTTCACGCTCGTCGTGCACGTGTCGCCCTCCGCACCGAACAACTCGACCCTGAGCAATACAGCGACGACCCAGAGCAACGCCGCGCCACCCGGTAGCCCACCGATCGCGGCGACGCCCGACCCCAACCCGACGAACAACTCGTCGACGGCGAACGTGAAGGTCATCACGTCGGCTGATCTGACGGCGTCCAAGACGGGCCCGGCCAGGGCCGTGCCGGGTACCAACGCCACCTACACCATCACCGTCCACAACAACGGACCGTCCGACGCCCAGAACGTCACAGTCACCGACGCCACTCCCGCCGGCAGCAGATTCGCCTCGCTGACGTCGCCGCCGGGTTGGACGTGTACGACGCCGCCACCCGGTGGCAGCGGCACAATCACGTGCACCAAGCCGACCGTCGCCGCTGGCGAGACCGACACGTTCAACGTGACGCTGCACTTCCTGCCGACGGTGCCGTCGGGGACGAACATCACCAACACGGCGACGGTGACCTCGACGACGAGCGATCCGAACCCAGGCAACAACAGTGGGAACGCGACAACGCTGGTGATCTGCGACCACACGATCACGGGCACGGTGCTCACCGGGCTCACCCTGAACGGTGGGTCCTGGTGCATCCGCAACGCCGACATCGCCGGGGCGATGAACATCGGTCCGTCGAGCACGACCGTCGTGATGATCAACTCGACCGTTCGCTCCTCGATCAACGCCACCAACCCTGACCAGATCGCCTTCTGCGGCAACACGATCCAGGGCTCCGTCGGCGTCACCGGCGCGACCGGCTTCGTGCTCATCGGCGACACGACCGACGACGACTGCGCCGGCAACACCATCCAGGGGGCGCTGAACCTGTACAACAACACGGGCGCGGTCGAGGTGGCCGACAACCCAAGGATCAGTTCGGTCTCCGTCTACAACAACTCAGGTACGGGGCCGTACCCGGAGGACAAGGGCGCCGAGATCGAGAACAACACAATCGTCGGCAGCCTCAGCTGCGGGAACAACGTTCCGGCCGCATCCAACGGCGGCCGCCCCAATACGGTGAGCGGGCGCAGAAGCGGGGAGTGCGCGACCCCGACGAACTTCTAGCTAGAGAAGGAGGAGGTCGAGGTAGAGGCGGTGGGTGGCCTCGTCGAACGCCACGAGCCGGACGAGTTCGACGTTCGTCTTCGCTGACCTGACCGTC
>CADDZP010000044.1 GCA_902812475.1 Actinomycetota bacterium
GGGTGGGGCCGGGCGTGTGAGCTCGACCAGCACGACCGACTGCGGCGGGAGGGCGGCGTCGACGGTGACGTGGCCGTCGGCGCCGGCAGTGGCACGGACAATCTCGGCGGGGTCCGTTGACCCCGGGTGGTCAGCGTCGACGCGCAAGAGGTCAGCGGTCCACGGCCCGGGCTTCATACCGGCGACGTCGACGTGCAGGCGGCGAGGTGTGCCACCGCTGGCGACGAAAGAGCTGACGAGGACGTCGGTGCGGTCGGTGGACGTGCTGGCGGCGGTCCAGACGCCGTTGACCGCGTCCTGAGGGCTCTGCAGCCGGGCCCCGCCGAGGCGGGCCCACATCCACTGGGCGTACCACGCCGGCTTGGGGGCGAGCGATCTGTCGGCGACGCCCCACCCGCCGTAGCGCGCCGGCAGCGGTTGGCCGTTGATGTCGCGGTCGTAGGGGTCGACGGCGCTGAACAGCAGCGCTCGGTCGAGGCCGTCGCCGGCCAGCGCCGACAGGGTGGCGGCCTGGAAGGCGGCGCCCTCGTTGGTGTCCATGCGCCTGTCGAAGCCGCCGGCTGACAGATTCCACTCGTCGAGCATGATCTCGGGGACGCGTCCGAGGGCGGCCTGCGCCCACGTCCGCACCTGGTCGAGCTGGACGAGGTAGCTCTGCGGGCTGGCGGCCGCGTTGCGCTGGCCGAGGAGGGCGACGGCGGGCGCCACCCCGGCGGGGAAGGACGGCTCGACGCCGTCGGGGCCGATGAACGGATAGTTCCCGTAGTAGTGCCAGGACACGAAGCCCACGGGAATCCCGGCGGCCCGGGCCTCGGTCATCAGCGGCACCATCCAGCTCGGATCGGCGAACAGGCAGCCACAGAGACCGAAGCGGAGGTCGAGCCCGGAGGCGCCCGCCACGTCGGCGACCGCCCGCCCGGAGGGCAGGAGCACGTTGGTCGTGAACTGCGTCTGGCTGCCCTCGAAGAAGAACCAGTCGGGCTCGTTCCAGACCTCGTAGTAGCGGACCGGGCGGTGCCCGCTGCTCACCCGGCCGGGCCCGGTGGCCGTCACCAGCTCGGTGACCAACCGCTGCCACGCCGACGGATCGCGCGGCGGGAGGTGGGTGGGATCGCGCGGATCGCCGGGATAGGTGTCGGCCAGGCAGGGAGGCATGTAGGTCAGGATCAGGATCGCCTCGGCGTTCGCGGCCTCGATCTCGTCGAGGCGGTGCTGCAGGTCGGCCAGGCGGTCGGGACGGATGGTCGCTCGAGGACAGGCGACGATGTCCTGGAAACCCACGTCGAGGCGGTACGTCCGCGCCGGGAGGGACGTGAAGGGAGCCTGATCGATACGCCGGTCGAAGGCGAACCCCAGGAGTTTCGGGTTGACGGTCGCCACCGGATGACGGGCGTCGACGCTGACGTTGGTGGCCGGCGGAGGAGACGCGAGACCAGGGGTTGCGGGTCCCGCCGCCAGCAGCAGCAGCGGAACCAGCAGGCCCAGCAGCGCGGTCGCTACACGCCGGTGTTGGGCGGGGCGGAGTTGCACGCCGCGAACTGGGCCGGGTCGATGGGCGCCGGTGGCAGCGCGGGCGGTGTGGCGAACGAGGCGTGGCTGAAGTCGAAGAAGTCGGTCATGTCGGCCGCGGCGGCGTCTCGACGGGTGAGCGGCGGCAACCCGAAGCGAGTCTCGATGAACTTCAGCGTGGACGTGTGGTCATAGGTGATGTGAGACACGTAGTGGGGCTTGCTGTACGGCGACACCACCGATACGGGCACCCGGAAGCCGAGGCGGTCGAAGGCGCCGGGCGTGTCGCCAGGCTGCAGCATCGGCGGGATGTCGTCGGGCGTCACCGCCGACGGCGGCGGCACGTGGTCGTAGAAGCCGCCGTTTTCGTCGTAGGTGAGGAACAGCGCCGAGGACGACCAATTGGGGCTGTGCATCAGCGCGTTGATGACATCGGACGAGTACTGCTCGCCGACCTGGATGTTCGAGGGCGGGTGCTCGTCGGTTTCCGTGTTGGCCGAGGCGATGAAGATGGGATCGACGTAGGCCACCTGCGGCAGCGTGCCGGCGGCGGCGTCGGCGTAGTACTGATCGATGGGGACGACGTGGCCGGCGGCGTGGTCACGCACGTACTTGAACTCCATCCCGAAGGCGATCTGCGAGTAGTAGATCTTCCAGCTGATCCCGTGCTCGTCGAGGTCCTGGAAGATCGTGCGGACGTCGAAATCGTTCGGCCCCGACGGGAGATCGTTGCGGATGTGGCCGAACGACGTGCCGGCCAGCTCGTAGAACCGGTTGGGGAACGTCTGGCTCAGCACCGAATCGAAGTAGGTGTCGCTCGTGGCGAAGGTGTTGTCCAGGCCGTAGTAGAAGGGCAGGTCGGTCTGGTCGTAATAGCCCATGGTGCGGCTACCGGTGGGATCGCTGGGATCTTCGTTGGCCTTGGTGAAGCCGTCCATGGCGCCGTTGTCGTACTCGGTGTGACTGCCGTTCCACGAGTGGTCGAGGTCGGCCGGCTCGCAGTAGCGGGTCTCGTGGTACGCCTTGATCGGCGGGGCCAGCGGGTTGAGAGGGTTGGGATTGGAGGCCCCGAGCGGCTCGGGCTGCATCGCGGGCTGGCCCTCGAAGTGGAGCTTTCCCAGGTAGTGGTCCGAGGACCGGTTCTCCTGCATCATCACCACGATGTGGTCGACCGGAATGGCGGCCCCCGCTTTGGGCGCCGACCGCACCGCCACCGCGGCGGGACCGGCCACGCAGGCGGTCGCAAGGAGGACGGCGAGAAGGCGAGATTTGGATACGCGCACGCTCGCGCGTTCTACCCCGGAGGGCCTGATTCCTTCTCCTCGGCCACGTATTTGGCCTCGAGGCCGTAGTGGCGGTCGAGGTCGACGACCCGGTTGAAGTCGTCGAAGCTCACGACCAGGTCGAGGTTGTCCCGCAGCGAGCCCTCCTCGTGGAGGATTTGGTAGGCGCTCGTCATCGCCTTGGCCGCTGCGAACAGACCGGTGAGGGGGGACACGATGAGGTCGTAGCCCAGGTCGTGCAGCTCCTTCGGCGTGAGCAGCGGCGTCTTGCCCGCCTCGATCATGTTGGCGACCCGCACGGTGTCGGGGACGGCCGCCGCAACCTGCTCGAGCTCGGCGATGGACTCGGGCGCCTCGACGAAGATGGCGTCGACACCGAGGTCACGCGCCGCTCGCGCCCGCTCACACGCCTCGCCGATGCCGACGGCAGCCCGGGCGTCGGTGCGAGCGACGACGAAGAGCTTGTCCCGGTGCTCGACGGCCGCCTCGAGCTTCGCCAGCCACTCCTCTCGTGGGACGACCCGCTTGCCCGCCATGTGTCCGCACTTCTTGGGCCAGACCTGGTCCTCCAGGAAGATCCCGGCTGCCCCGGCCCGCTCGAACAGGTCGACGGTTCGGATGGTGTTCAACGGATTGCCGTGGCCGGTGTCACCGTCGACGACAACCGCCATCTGGGGCACGGCCGTGCACACCCGCCGGGCGACGTCGGCGATCTCTGTCTGGGTCAGGTAGCCGAAGTCGGGCAGACCGAGCAGCGTCGCGGCGCTGGCGTAGCCGGACACGAAGCAGACCTCGAAGCCGGCCTCGGCCACGAGCCGGGCCGACAGGGCGTCCCACACGCCCGGCATCAGCACGGTGGTACCGCCGTTGAGCAGTTCCCGTATCCGATCGCCATCCATTACGCGAACGGTAGGCGCGACAATGGCGGCCGTGCCGATGCGCACCGACTGCAAGAACTACGAGAGCCGCACGTACGACGACGGCGAGACCGTCCGCAAGTGCAATCTCGACCTGGCCCCCGAGGCGCCGTGGCGTTGCCCCAATCCGTGCCGCGGCTACGAGCCGCGGCTGGCCGACGTCAACTGGGTGCACGCCGACCTGGTCTCGCCGCCCACCCCTGAGGAGCCGCCGGAGATGGAGGGCGTGGCCGACCTCCTCGACGAGGCCGAGGACATCGTCAACGCCGTCGCGCCTGAGGTCCTCGACGAGTTCGAGCCGAGGGGCCGCCGCCGATGGTGGCCCTTCGGCAAGCGCACCAGCTGACCTTCCTGACTTTCGTGCGTTGATGCCCAATAGTTGGGCATCAACGCACGAAAGTCAGAAGCGCTAGTACCAGGGCGACCAGGAGGTCGTCCGGAGCAGTCGGCTCTCCCACTTGTCGCGGACGTCGAGGGCGTCGTTCATCCACGTTCCCGCCTTCTTGTGTTCGGGGGACGTCTCGGTCGTGAGGAGCACGGCCAGGCCATTGCGGTCGAGGACCTTCTGCATGAGCACCATCTCGGCTCGCCGATGGGTGCCCCACGCGGGCCGGAAGGCGCCCTCCATGCGGAGCAGGGTCGAGTGCTGCAGCAGAGGGGCATACTTGCGCCCGGCCAGGTCGACGTAGGCGTCGAGGCGGTTGTCGTGGGGCCAGCCGGTGTCTTCCATGTACAGCGTCAACTCGTGCTCACCGGCCTCGGAGGGCACGTCACCGAGGTCGACCTCCCGCAGCGGCGACCACGGCACCGGGACCATGACCTTGGACTTCAGTGAGTGGCGCATCTCGTCGACCTCGGCCGCCCACGAGGCCATGTCGCCGTCCTCCATGCGCCGGGCCAGCCGCTCCCAGGCGGCTCCGTCCCGCACGCCGGTGACCGTGACCACGTTGTAGGCGGGGCCGCTGCCGTGGGCGTGGTGGCAGTACCAGAGAAGGCGGGCGTCGCCGTCGGCCCCCAGAGCAGGCATCCAGCGGTCGCGATAGGCGGCCTCGAAGGCTTCCTCAGCCTTCCCGCGGACATGGTGGGTCTCGTGCACGAACAGAGTCATGAGCCTCGACCGTAGGCGCGGCGTCTTGATCGCGTCGGTTGTCCCGTTGGCGAAGAGTCTTCCTTCACCCAGGCACGCGACCTGCCGATATCCCCCAGGGACAGAAGGGGATATGTACGATGTCGTTGCTGAGGCGCTTCGCTCAGCTGATCGTCAGCGTGGCCGTGGTTGTTGCCCTCGGTGCGGTCGCCTTGCGGGCGAGCGCAGGCGCCAACAGCAAGGCCGAAGCGCTGCACCGGCGCGATCGCGAGGTGCTGCAGCAGACGCTGGCCGGCCTCGGCCGCCAGTACACCCTGTTCGCCTTCAAGGAGGAGCTGGACTTCGCGTCGACGCAGCCGTGGTCGCTCGAGCCGGGGGACCAGGGGGACCTGGCCCGCCTGCAGGGGTTCGTGGCCCGCTCGGCCGTTCTCAACTACGGCGCTGCACTCGTCAACGTCGACAAGACCCCGATCAACGCCTATGCCACGGACCCGGCCGGGCTGCCAGCGCCGTCCGACGCCGGCTACACGCCGATGGTCCAGGGGCTGCTGGCCCAGCAGCCGGGGCTGTCAGCGCTCATGCACGCCGGCCCGATCCCCGTCGTCGCACTCGGTGTCCCTGTCATCGTCGACGGCCAGGTGAAGGCCGTGCTCGTTGCCTACTTCCGCGCCGACAAGAGCACGCTGCAGACCTACGTCGAGCAGCTGCGCTACGGCAGGACGGGATGGGGGATGCTGCTCGACGCCAACGGCGTTGCCGTCGTGTCCGGCAAGCCGTCGCTCGTGGGCCAGCCGGTAAGGAGTCCCGAAGTCCTCCACGCCGTCGACGCTCAGCACGCCACCTTCCTCGAGAGCGACGTCCACGGGACGAAGATGGCGGTGTCGGTTGCCCCGCTCGGCGTCGGCGGCTGGGCTTCGGCGACCGAGCAGTCGGCGGCCGAGTTCTACGGGCCGCTGAAGAGTGGGCGGCACCTCGTGGACTACACGCTCGTCGCCGTACTCGCAGTCCTCGCCCTGGCGATGGTCTTCCTCAACCACAAGCGCCAGGTCGCAACCAGGCGGGAGCAGGAAGCCCTGCGCCGCAGCGAGGAGCGCTTCCAGTCCCTGGCCCGCAACGCCTTCGACATGATCACCGTCATCGACGCCGCGGGCGTCATCCTCTATGACAGTCCCGCCATCGAACGCGTGCTCCAGTACACCGCCGAAGAGCGCATCGGCCACGCCGGGTTCGACTACATCCACCCCGACGACAGGGGCCGCGCCCGCGACATCCTGGCCCGGGTGCTCGAGACACCCGGCGTCGTCGTCCAGCTCGAAGTGCGCCTGAAGCGCAATGACGGCGCGTGGCGGTGGATGGAGGTCGGCGTCACCAACCTGCTCGGCGACCCGAGCGTCTGCGGCATCGTCGCCAACCAGCGTGACATCACCGAGCGGCGCGCCTTCCAAGAGCAGCTGACCCGCCAGGCCTACCACGACGCCCTCACCGGCCTGCCCAACCGGGCCCTGTTCCAGAGCAGGCTCGAGGTGGCGCTGGCCCGCGCCGGCCGCCGTCGGCGTTCGATCGCCGTGCTGTTCGTCGACTTGGACCGGTTCAAGGTCATCAACGACAGCCTCGGTCACGAGACTGGTGACGATTTGCTCGTCTCCGTCGCCGACCGCCTGCGGGAGGCGGTGCGGGACGAAGACACCGTTGCTCGCCTCAGCGGCGATGAGTTCACCGTGCTGCTCGAGGAGATAGAGGACGAGGTCGAGGCCGCCAACGTGGCCCAGCGCATCATCGACGACATCCGCCAGGCCATCGACCTGAACGGTCACCAGGTGTTCATCGGCGCCAGCGTCGGCATCGCCCTGAGCCGCAACGGCGAGGACCGGGCCGAGGACCTCCTTCGCGACGCCGACCTGGCGATGTACCGGGCCAAGGAGCAGGGGCGGTCGCGGTACGAGATCTTCGAGGTCAACATGGCGGCGCGTGCCCGCCTGCGTCTCGACCTCGAGAGCGAGCTGCGCCGGGCGCTCGAGAAGGAGGAGCTCGTCCTCCACTATCAGCCCGAGGTGTCGTTGGGCAGCGGCCGCATCATCGGCGCAGAGGCCCTGGTGCGCTGGGAGCATCCGACACGGGGACTCCTCATGCCCGACGAGTTCATCCCCATGGCGGAGGAGACGGGACTGATCCTCCCCGTCGGCCGGTACGTGCTGCAGAAGGCAGCCAACCAGGCGGCCGAGTGGCAGGCCCAGTTCGGCGCGGCCACACCGGCGCGCGTCGCGGTCAACGTCTCCGGCCGCCAGATGGCGACCCTCGTGCGGGACGTCGCCCGCGTGCTCGGGCGCAGCGGGCTCGAGCCCAGGGCGCTCGTGCTCGAGATCACCGAGAGCGTCGTCATGGACGACCCCGACGGTGCGATCCACACGTTCCAGGCCCTCCGCGAGATGGGCGTGTCGCTGGCCATCGACGACTTCGGCACCGGCTACTCGTCGCTCAGCTGGCTGAAGCACTTTCCCATCTCGACGTTGAAGCTCGACAAGTCCTTCGTCCAGGGCCTCGGCGTCGACCCCGCCGACCGGGCCATCGCCCAGTCGGTGCTGACGATGGCGGCGTGCCTCGACGTCGACGTGACCGCCGAGGGCATCGAGACGGTCGAGCAGGCAAGCGAGTTGATCAGCCTGGGTTGCCGCAGCGGCCAGGGCTACTACTACGCGCGACCCCAGGCGGCCGAGGACATGACCCGGCTCCTGGCCGACTCGGTGCTGCTGGGCCGGGCCTCTTAGCTCGGGGTCAGCTTCTCGAGGGTCGACGTGACGTCGCTGTGCGAGTTGTACACCTGGTACTTCACGTCGGCGACCTGATGGGTCTTCACGATGAGGTCGTCTTGTTGCGACACCCACGCATCTTGGGTCTGGGTTCCCGTTATCTGCCCGCTCAGGGTTCCGACCTGGTGGATGACCATCGTGTCGACGGACTGGCCGCCGATGCTGATCGATTCTGTGCGGACGAAATCGATGTGGACGTGAATGGTGGTGCCGTGGGCGCTGTCGACGAGATCGAAGTCGACGCTCTGCCCCGGCTTCCCGCCCGTCGGTGCCGCGAGGGGCGGCGGGTTGCCCACGAAGTCGAAGACCAGTGAGCCGGCCGTCAGCTTGATCTCGACGACGTGCACGCCGTCGGCCAGGTAGTCGAGCGTCGTCTCCATCTTGCCGCTCGAGCCCGAGCTGACCGTCGAGTGTTGGCGCGTGCCTTGCGGCGGGTCGATCACCAGCGGCGATGTCGGCGGCGGTGCGAACGTGTTCGGGCCGTTCGCCTGATTGTCGTACGTGTAGTTGCCCGACTTCGCGGGCTTGGCCGGCGTCGTACCGGCGGGGGCAGGATTGCTGTTCGCGGACTGGCCGTTCGTGGCTGATCCGCCCGCGCTGCCCTTGGCCGTCGTCTTGGTTGTCGCCTTCCCGCCGCCGGCGGCCGTGGTGGTCGTGTCGCCGCCGGCGCCCGTGGTGGTCGTCTCCTGGCTGGTGGACGTCGTGCTCTTGGACGCCGCCGTCTTCTTGCCGCCCCCGCCTCCACACGCGGCGAGGAGCAGGGTGACGGCGGCGACGAGGGCGAAGCCCTTCAGGAGCGGTCGGCCGGGTGCCATGTGTCCTCCGAGAGTGTCTGCAGAGCGGCGGTGACCGACGCGGCGATGCCGCGGCCGTCGAGCCCGAACTGGGCCAGGATCTGGGCGGGCGATCCGTGGGGCACGTACTGGTCGGGCGTGCCGAGCACCACGACGGGCGGTGCGAGGCGCTCGGAGTCGAGCGTGCCCACGGCGTCGGCGATCGCAGTGCCCGCCCCGCCGAGGCGGACGCCGTCCTCGACCGTGACGACCAACGGGTGACCGGCGGCGTCGCAGATCATGTTCGGGTCGAGTGGCTTCACGACGCGGGCGTCCCAGACCGTCGCGCCGATGCCCTCGTCTTCGAGGAGCAGGGCGGCGTCCTCCGCCGCCTCCAGCATGCGCCCCACGCCGATGATGCACACGTCGCCGCCCTGGCGCACCCGCCGGGCGTGCAGTCCAGAGCCCACCTGCTCGGGCGGCACCTGGCGGGCGGCACCGCGCGCGTATCGGATGGCCACAGGACCGTCGTTGAGACGGAGCGCCTCGGCGACCATCACGCGCAGGTCCTGGGCCGACGACGGTGCGAGCACGGTCATGCCCGGCACCTTGGTGAGCAGCGCCATGTCGAGAAGGCCATGGTGGGAGGCGCCGTCGGGGCCGGTGATGCCGGCGCGGTCGATGCAGAACACCACGGGAAGGCGATGCAGACCGACGTCGTAGGTGACCTGGTCCATGGCCCGGGTGAGGAACGTCGAGTACACGGCGACGACCGGGCGCAGCCCGGCCATGGCCATGCCGGCGGCGGCCGTGACGGCGTGCTGCTCGGCGATGCCGACGTCGAAGAAGCGGTCGGGGAAGCGGGCTTGGAACGGCAGCAGGCCGGTGGGACCGGGCATGGCCGCGGTGATGGCGACGACGCGCGGGTCGCGCTCGGCGACCGACACCAGCGCCTCGGAGAACGCCTGCGTGTAGCCGGAAGGGGCCGACCAACCGGCGGGCGGTCCGGTGGCCGGGTCGAACACGGGGGCGTCGTGGAGACACTTCTCCTCGTCGTCCTCGGCGAAGGGATAGCCCTTGCCCTTTCGCGTGACGACGTGCACGACGATGGGCCCGTTGAAGGCGGCGGCCTGGCGGAACACCCGCTCCATCTCAGCGACGTCGTGACCGTTGACAGGCCCGACGTAGCGGACACCGAGGGCCTCGAAGAAGTTGCGGGACTCGAGAACTTCACGGAAGGCGGCCCGCAGCCCCTGCACGCCGGCTTGGAGATACTCACCGAAGACAGGGATCTCACGCAGCGCGCCCTCGGCCATCTCCCGGCGGCGGACATAGGAGGGGTTCGAGCGCAGGCGGGTGACGCCCGACGACAGCCGGGAGATCGTCGGCGCGTACGACCGGCCGTTGTCGTTGAGAACGATGAGGACTTTGCGCCCGCTGTGGCCCAGGTTGTTCAAGGCCTCGTAGGCCATTCCGCCTGTCATCGACCCGTCGCCGATGACCGCGACGACCCGGCGGTCGTCGTCGGCGCCGGACAGGTGCAGCGACGTCGCCACGCCATGGGCATAACTCAGGATCGTCGAGGCGTGGCTGTTCTCGACCCAGTCGTGCTCGGACTCGGCCCGTGACGGATACCCCGACAGTCCGCCCGGCTGGCGCAGCTCGCCGAAGCGGTCGCGGCGGCCCGTGAGGATCTTGTGCACGTAGGCCTGGTGGCCGGTGTCCCACAGCAGGATGTCGCGCGGCGAGTCGAAGACGCGGTGCAGGGCGAACGTCAGCTCGACGACTCCCAAGTTCGAGCCGAGGTGGCCGCCCGTGACCGAGACCGCATTGACGATGAAGGTGCGAATCTCGCTGGCGAGGGTGGCCAACTGCTCGTAGCTGAGGTCTCGGATGTCCGCCGGACTGGAGATCTTCTCGAGCAACATGTGTGGACCGAACCTACCGTGCCGGCCTTCGGGAAAGCGACGCAGGCAAGTCGGTAGGGTCGGCGCCGTGCCGCCCTCCGCAGACGACGCCAAGCGGGCCGGACGCGAGGCACTGAGCGGCCTGCGGGGCACGCTTGCACAGCGCATCGCCGGCCTGCTGCGGCGCGACACCGAGCTGCTGTCGGAGATGGTCGAGCTGGGGCTGGTGCGGCGCGAGTGGCTCGAGGACCCGGCCCGTGAACAGATGTCGACGGCGACTCCCATGGAGGTCGTCGAGCGGTGGCTCGAACGGTCGGTCGAGCAACGGCCTTCATTGCTGGGCAAGCTCGGGCTGAGCGCCATTCAGCAGCTTTCCGCTTCCAGCGACAGCGACGAGGCGGCCGGCGTGCCGACGAGGCTCGCCGTCGCCTTCACCGACCTCGAGGGGTTCACGGCCTACACCGCCCAAGAGGGTGACGAGGCAGCCAGCGAGCTGCTCGCCGTGCACTACCGCCAGGTCGGCCCGGTGGTGCGCAGCCGCGGCGGCCACATCAACAAGCGCCTGGGCGACGGGCTGCTCTTGACGTTCCCTTCGGCCGAGGCCGGCGTGCTCGCCTGCCTCGAGCTGGTGGAGGGAGAGCCCGAACCCCTCCGCCTGCGCGCCGGTGTCCACTTCGGCGACGTGGTGGCCGCCGGCGACGAGATCGTGGGGCACACCGTGAACGTGGCGGCGCGTGTGGCCGAGTCGGCCAAGGGCGGCGAGGTCGTCGTCACCGAGGAGGTTCTCGACGAGTGCGCCGACCTCAAGAGCGTGAGGTTCAGCAGGTCCCGTAGCAAGACCTTCAAGGGCGTCGGCGAGAAGGTGAAGGTCGCCCGCGCGGCGCGGGCTTCGTCAGGCTGAGGCCGCGGCCGCTTCGGCGGCCGGACGCCTCTCCCAGCGTCTCGTGACGAAGCCGGCGAGGACGTAGCCAATGCCCAGGCACGCGGCGCCTCCCGCCGCGTCCAGCCAGTAGTGATTGGCGGTGACGACGATGGCGAACAGCGTGCACGCGGGATAGAGGACGGCCAGCGCCTTCGACCACCGGTGACGGAGCACCGGGAACAGCACGAGCGCCGACCACAACGACCAGGCGAAGTGGAGGCTGGGCATCGCCGCGTACTGGTTGGAGATCTTCTGCATGGTGCCCGAGTCGAACGACCACACCGTCTCGAAGCGCTCCAGGGTGTCGACGAAGCCGTAGTGGAGGCCGTGCAGATCGAGCAGGCGCGGAGGCATGAGTGGGTACAGGGCGAAGCCGACGAGGGCCAGGCCGGTGGTCACGGCGAGCGTGTTGCGCCACCGGGCGTAGCGCTCGGGGAATCGACGGAAGATGTAGATCAGGGCGACGGCGGTGACCGCGAAGTGGAACGTGCCGTAGAAGATGTTCCAGAACTCGATGAAGAACCGCCCTACGCTGATCGCCGCGTTCTGCACGGCCCGCTCGTGGAACAGGCCGAGCGCCCGCTCGATCGAGACGACGTGCATGGCGTTGTGCAAGGCGTGCTGGGCCGACACCGACGCCGAACCCTGCGTGTTGCGGATGGTGCTGTAGACGGCGTAGAAGGCGAGCACGTAGAGCACTTCCTTCCACCACCGCAGCCCGCGCTGGCGCCGGCGGACCGGCGCCGGAAGCTCCTCGGACCGGACTGCCTGCGCCTGTGACGCGGTGACGGTCATTGGCGCGTCACAGGACGCGCTCGATGCCGCGCGTTCGTCGGCGTCAGGGGCGCTGTGCTCATTGGCTCGCTCGCCTCCGGCTCGCTCACGCTGTCGCCCGCACGGGGCGGCTGCCGACGGCAAAGGCGGGCGCGCCGAGCAGGCTCACGGCCAGGTTGAGGCCGTAGACGAGGAGCCCGAAGGCGATGGCGTGCCCGTCGGAGACGCCCAGCGGGTGGAGGAACACCACCAGTGCACCCTCGCGCAGACCGAGCCCGCCGATCGAGATGGGCAGGACCTGGGCCATGGCAACGGCGGGCATGAAGGCGAGGAGCACGGTGATGCCGAGATTGAGACCGAGGGCGTGACCCACGGTCCAGGCGGCGACGACCATCGTCAGCTGGTAGGCGAAGCTCACACCGAGAACGGTCAGGACGGCGACGGGCTCGCCCCGGAAGCGCTCCATCCCGAGATGGACGGCGCCGATGAACCGGGTCCATCCCTGGTTGTGGGTCAGGCGCCCGCCGAGCTGGGGACTGACGCCGGCGGCGACGAGGACGGCGAGGAGGCCGAGGGCGCCGAGAGACAGAAAGAGGGCGACGCGTGTGGCCGTCCCCAGGTGGAGCAGCGACGGATGGACCAGGAAGCCGACGAGCGTGAGCAGCGGCAGCACGACCCAACCGCTCACCCGCTCGAGCACCACCGAGGCGAACGACCCGGGCGTGTCGCCCGTGGTCTGGGAAAGACGGGCGACTCGCAGGACGTCACCGCCGATTGTCGACGGCAGCACGTTGCCGACGAACATCCCGGCCAGGGCGTGGGAGAGGAAGATCCTCAGCCGGGCACGCAGGTGCAGCACGTCGGCGACGCGCTGCCACCGAGCGGCGGCCAGCACGATGGCGATCAGGCTGAGCGCGAGGCCCGAGAGGAGCCACGCAAGGGTGCTGGCGTGCCACTTCGGGAGGAGGGCAGAAAGGTGGAAGCTGGTGAAGCGCGAGAGGAGGTACGCGAGCATGCCGAAGCTCGCGACGAGCCGCGCCGCGGTCAGCAGGTGCTTGCGCCGAGTCACATCCCTCCCGGCCCGTAGCCTATGTTCCCGACCACCGGCTGGTCACTGAACCAGCGTGGCATGTCAGGGCTGGATCGGGAAGGGAGCACGATGCGCAGGCTGGCGGTGGCCGGGTCGGCGATCGTGCTGGTCAGCGCCCTCTTTGCCGCCTGCGGCGGGGCCTCCACGTCGCCGGCGGCTGCCGCCGTGCGCGAGGCGCCCAAGAAGACCACTGATGCGCGTACGTCGCGTATGGACGTCGCCATCGACCGCCCGCCAGCGGCGGGCCAGGCGTCGTCCGTCCTACACATGAGCGGTGAGGTGGACTTCGCGGGCCGGCGGAGCCACATGGTCATCGATCTCTCACAGCTCGGGCTCCCAGGTGGACCGGTGGACACGGTCTACGACAACACCGTCGTGTACACGAAGCTTCCGCCAGCCCTTGTTCCCGGGCTGCCCGCGGGGAAACAGTGGATCAAGGTCGACCTGGCCACGGCCGGCCAAAGTGTGGGTGCCGGCACGCTGAGCCAGGCTCAGTCCGGCGATCCGGGCCAGGCTCTCAACTACCTCACAGGCACGAGCGGCACGGTGACCCGTGTCGGCGACGAAGACGTGCGCGCGACGCCCACGACCCACTACAAGACCGTCGTCGACCTGAACAAGGCCGCCGACCGGTCGCCCGGTTCGGCCCAGGCCATCAAGGCGACGGTGAAGCTGCTGGGCACCTCGAAGCTGCCCACCGACGTCTGGATCGACGCCCAAGGCCGTCTGCGCCAGCTGCGCTACACGGCCGACCTCACGAGGTCGAAGGCGACGTCGACGTCGGTCGGCGTACCGAGCTCGCTCACGGTCACGTTGAACCTCTTCGACTTCGGCGTCCCCGTGCAGGTCGCGGTCCCGCCCGCCGACCAGGTCGTCGACCTCAACACGATCACCGGGCCCGGCAAGTAGATGCGGACGCGTCGCGTCGACGTCGGGACGCTCTCGCTGGAGATCAGCGATGCGGGGGCCGCTTCCGACCGGCGGCTGATGCTCCTCCACGGCTTCACGGGCGCCAAGGACGACTTCGCCGAGGTCCTGGACCGTCTGGGCGACGCCGGCTGGCACGCGGTGGCGCCCGACCTGCGCGGACACGGACAGAGCGACAAGCCGGAGTCCGAGGAGGACTACGACCTCGACGTGTTCGCCGATGACGTGTGGGGTCTGGCCGACGCGCTGGACTGGCCGCGGTTCGTGCTCCTCGGTCATTCGATGGGCGGGATGGTCGCCCAGGTCGCTGCGTTGCGAGCGCCGTCTCGCCTCGCCGGGTTGGTGCTGATGGACACGACCTACGGACCGCTGGAGGGGATCGACGCGGGTGAGATGGACCTGGGGCTGGCCATCGTTCGTGAGCACGGGATGGCGGTCCTCGCCGAACTGCAGGACGCCCGTGAGGATCCGCTGGCCACGCCGGCGGCGATCCGTCTGCGGACGGAGCGCCCGGGGTGGCAGGAATTCGAGCGCCGGAAGTTCCTCGCCGCCTCGCCGGCGATGTGGGCCGGCATGGTGCCCAGGCTGGTGTCGCAGGCCGACCGCCTCGAGGCGCTGTCTGCCTTGCCGGTGCCGACCCTGGTCATCGTCGGTGAGCAGGACCGGCCGTTCCTCGGCCCGTCCGAGCGCCTGGCCAAGACCATTGCTGGGGCCCGGCTCACCGTCATCCCCGACGCCGGCCACTCACCCCAGTTCGAGAACACCGAGGCGTGGTGGGACGCTTTGCTTTCGTTCCTTCAGGAGGTTGGTTGAGCCCTTCGGCCTCGCTCGCTGCGCTCCGCTCGACCGAGCTGATCGTGCTCCGGGCGACCGGCAAAGCCGGGTCGCCCTCCGCGCTGCTTTTGTTGGCCGGAATCAGATGTGGGCGCCTACGGCGCCGAGCGCTGCCGCCGGCATCCGCGTGCAGAGGTTTTCGACGTCTTGATCTGGAGGTTGGTTGACATGGATGGCCACGGCGGCGAGCTGCTCGTCTCGACGCTGGGCGCCTACGGCGTCCAGGAGATCTTCACGCTGTCGGGCGGCCACATCTTCTCGATCTACGACGGCGCCGTGAAGGCGGGCTGGCGCATCGTCGACGTGCGCCACGAGCAGACGGCGACGTGGGCAGCCGAGGGCATGGCCAAGCTCACCCGCCGCCCTGGCATCGCTGTGCTGACGGCCGGTCCGGGCGTCACCAATGGCGTGAGCGCGATGACGACGGCGTGGTTCAACGGCTCACCTCTCGTGGTGCTCGGCGGGCGGGCGCCGCAGGCCCGCTGGGGCGCGGGGTCGCTGCAGGAGCTCGACCACGTTCCGATCGTGTCGTCGATCACGAAGTTGGCGCGCACGGTGACCGCGCCGGGCGACATTCCGAAGG
>CADDZP010000045.1 GCA_902812475.1 Actinomycetota bacterium
TGAGTCCCGGCGCCGATCACGTCAAGAGCGTCGTGGACACCCCTTCAGAGAACGCGTCCTCGACGAGTGCTCGAGCCCTCGTCGACTACATGCAAGACGCGCGAAATCCCACTTGAGATAAGTGCCGTACGAGGCGCAGCAACGCTTGCGAGCAGGAGACGCGCTCGAGCGCGTTCGCGGCGCCCGAGCTGCCGCTCGGGGCGCGGGCGATGCCATCGAGGCCACTCAGATCATGCGCCCATAACGCGCATCCGAAATCAACGGACGTCGCCGCGGTTGGTGTGCGGAGGGAACCAACGGGCGATGCTGCTTTACTGCGAGTGATCGAGCAAGCGGTCGCCGGTCGCATCGGGTCGAGCGTCTCGCCGATGGAGGCGATCGACTTCCCGCTGCACGAGTTTGCCGAGATAGGCAGCGACGCTCGTGTTCGCCCGCAGGGCCTCAATGCGGAAGGCTGTCCACACATCTGAGTCGACATTCACACGCGCCATCTGCTGCGCCGCAGGGCGCGGACCGGCGCTGTCATCGGCTTCTGCGCCTTGAGCCCGGCGCCGCGTCCGTTTCCCCATTCGTGGCTACGGGTCGATGAAGCTGAGCTGGCGCTGGGACGCACGGCGCTTCGCGTAGGTCCTCGAGGAACGGGCGGGGCGGCGCGGTGCCGACTCCGATGACACTCCCGGTTGTTGAGCACCGGTGCCGGCGGCGGGTGCCACGTAGGCGACGCCTGGTGGAAGGGACAGGACATATCGAGAGGACCCGAACCGACCGGTGTTAGCTCGATGGACGGCGCGACACACCAGCCCGGCGGCGATGAGACCGTGAAGGCCTCGGGCCACGGTGTCTTTCGACATCCCGAGCGAGGCGGCCAGGTCGCGCACGCCGACACCCGATCTCAGCTCACCGGTGCCGGGGTCCTCGTCGGCGGCGAGCACTAGCTCCTCGAGGACGAACCAGGCCAGCGGGCCAAGCTCGCGGCGCAAAGGCGCGGCCTTCGAACCGACGACCACCGAGCGCGCACCGGTGGCCAAGCGCTACGGCGCGAGCTCGGCGGGCCCGAGCTGTCGGGCCAGTCGGTCGATCGCTTCTTGGGGCACCCGCAGGCTTCGCCCCAGGCGGATGACAGGAAGACCGTCTTGGCCACCCGTGGCCAACCACCGGCGCGCCAGCTCATAGGCAGAGGTGCGGCCGATCCGCAGCACAGCCGCGGCCTCCTCAACGGTCAAGAAACGGGGAGCCCGCTCCCCTCGTTCGCTCGGAGCTTCGGTCGCAGCCACTGGGCTCTCCTATAGGTTCCGATTGTTTCCAGTTGACCTTACCTGTGATTCTGGAATACGGCAAGGGCCGCCACTCGGTTCCACTCGGCAGGTCTCATCGCCGCTAGTCTGTGGTTGGTGCCAGAGGATCATTACCTGACCGTCGCCCAGGTCGCCGAGTTGTTGCACGTGAGCACCAAGACGGTGTTCACCATGACCAAGGACGGCCGACTCCCGGCGCGGCGGCTCCCCGGTACCCGCAGGTACCTCTATGTCCGTAGCGAGATCATCGACCTCGTTGACCAGTACCGCACCGACGACCGGCACGGGACTGACAGCGACACCGATGTCGACGACGGCGCGGACCGCACATCTCATCGTTAGGAGCCGAAGCTGGCGTGCACCACCGTCGAGCGGGCGTTCCGGCGCGCCTCTTCGAGCTGCACCCCAAATGACGTAGCGATCGCCTCATCGAGCTCAGGGAAGAGATGCCCGTATCGATCGAGGGTCACGTTGATTGACGAGTGACCCATCCGGGCCTGGATCGCTTTGGGGTGGGCACCTGCAGCGATCGCCAAGGCGACGCTGGTGTGGCGCAGGTCGTGGAATCGACACTGGAATCCGGCCCGGCGGAGAGCCTTCGAGAAATGCTGGTTGTGGAAGCTCGAACCTGCGATCGCATTGCCGGCGTTGTTGGTGAAGACGAGGCCGTCAGGCCCCGGCGCGGAGAATCGCTCGAGGTGCTCGGCCAATAGCTCCGCGGTCACGAATGAGATCGTTATCGACCTGACCGAGCTCGGCGTCTTGGGTTCTTGGCGTAGCCACTCGCCGCCCTCGAGTCTGATGAGCTGCTCCGTTACTCGGACCTTGCGGGTGCGGAGGTCGAGTCGCCCGTGGCGAAGACCGACCAGCTCGCTCCACCGCATACCTGAATCCACGGCGAGATAGATCATCGCCCGAAATCGCTCGGAGTGGGCCTCGGCCAAGTCGACAGCCTGATCCCAGGTGAGGAACACCATCTCGCGCTTCGGCACTCGCGGCGGATCGACGCGGTCGCACGGATTGGCGATGAGGCGCCGCTTCTCGACGGCGACCTGCAGTACGCGACGGAGGATCCGGTAGTGGCGGTGCACTGAACTCGGGGCGACGCCCGCGGCGATCTCGTCGTTCAACCAGTTCTCGATCTCCTCAGCCGGCAGGCGGCCGATGCGGACGTCGCCGAAGCGCGGCAGTACATACCGCGTGAGGTCGCGCCGATAGGTCTCCTGGGTCGTGGGCGCCAGCCGCCGGGCCAGGCTCAGGAACTCATCGGTCCACGCCGCGAGCGGCTGGTCCGCTCCGCGGGGATCGATCCACTGGCCGCGCGACTTGTCGACCTCCATCTCGATGAGGAAGCGCTGGGCGTCGGCCTTGCGGATGAACGTCTTGCACTTCTGGCGCCCGAGTGGGTCGCGATACCGCGCTCGGTACTGGCCGTTGCGCCTCTCGATGAAGCCCATCGTCGACCTCCGGGGAGCATCTGGGGAGCGAAAGGGAGCAGATTTGGCGTCATTCGAGGCCACAGGACGGCACTCCCCGACACCAACCGGAAGGACGAAAAAGGGCCTCTGACCTGCGATTATACAGGTCCCGAGGCCTCGAGGCGGCGAGCGGAATCGAACCGCTGTAACAGGCTTTGCAGGCCCGTGCCTAAACCACTCGGCCACGCCGCCGCGGCGTAGACGCTACCTCGGGGTTGGCTTCAGGAGACCTTGGCGGCGCGGGCGGGGCGGGAGCGCCGGCCGCCCTCCTGGGCGAAGAGGGCCGCGATCATCTCCGCGGCCTGGGGCCGGGAGAAGAGGTAGCCCTGGGCGAGGTCGCAGCCGATCTCACGGAGCTCTTGGAGCTGCTCCGGCGTCTCGACGCCCTCGGCGACGGTCTGCAGGCTCAAGGCGTGGGCCATGTGGACAACGGCCTTCACGATGGCGGCGTCCTCGACGCAGCTCGACAGCGCCCGAACAAAGGACTGGTCGACCTTCAGGACGTCGAGGGCGAAGTTGCGGACGTAGCTCACTGACGAGTAGCCGGTGCCGAAGTCGTCGATGGCGAGGTTCACGCCGAGGGCCTTCACCTTGCGCAGCTCGGCCCAGGCCGACACGACATCGCCCATCAGGGCGGCCTCGGTGATCTCGAGGCACAGCTGGTCGGCCCGGGCCCCGGTGCGCTGCAGCACGCGGGTGACGACGTCGCCGAAGCGCGCTTGCACCAGCTGGCGCGGCGACACGTTCACCGACACCCGCAGCGGCCCGATCCTCGGGTACGCCTTGCCCCACGCCTTCACCTGCCGGCACGCCTGCTCGAGCGCCCACTCGCCGACGGCCACGATGAGGCCCGTCTCCTCGAGCTCGGGCACGAACTCGAGCGGCGGGATGGTCCCCCGATGAGGGTCTTCCCACCGCAGCAGGGCCTCGACGCCAACGATCCGCTCGTCGGCCACCGAGATGATCGGCTGGTAGTGGAGCGTGAACTCGTCGTTGTCGAAAGCGTCCCGGAGCCGCTCCTCGACCTTGTCCCGGTTGACCCGGTCGACCTTCATGGTGCGGTCGAAGATGGCAAAGCGGCCCGGACCCTGGCTCTTGGCCCGGTACATCGCCGCGTCGGCGTCGTGCAGCAGCGTCTCGGCCGAGTCCCGGCGGCCGCGAGTGGTGCTGTCCGAAAGGGCGATGCCGATGCTCGAGCTGATCGCCAGCTCGTCGTCGCCGACGAAGAACGGGTGCGCCATGGCGAGCAGCACGCGCTCGGCGATGGTCTCGGCCTCGCCCGTGTAGGTGACCTCGTGACAGATGACGACGAACTCGTCGCCGCCCAAGCGGGCGAGCAGGTCCTCGCCGCGCACGGCCGCTCGGAGGCGGTCGGCCACTGAGGTGAGGAGGTGGTCGCCGGCTGCGTGGCCGTAGTTGTCGTTGATCGACTTGAAGCGGTCGAGATCGAGAAAGAGGACGGCGACGCGGCCGTCGTCCTGACGCACACGGGCCAGCGCCTCGGTCAGTCGCTGATTGAGCAGGATGCGGTTGGGCAGGCCGGTCAGCGGGTCGTACAGCGCCCGGTGGACGTCGGCTTGCTCGGACTCGCGGACCGACTCGCGCCAGCGCCGGGACGTGAAGACGATGAGGCCGATGGCGAGTGTGGCCAGGAAGAACACGGCGGCGTCGGAGGTGGCGCCGTTGTCGCCTGCCGAGTGCTGGGCCAGGCGATGGGGCAGCTGGAAGTGCAGGGCCAGGGCGAAGACGACGACGGAACAGCCGGCCACGGCGACCAGGTCACCGATGGCGCGCCGCCGGCTGGCCCCCCGGTCCTGCTTCCTCACCAACCTGGTGTCGGCGTCGGCAGGCCGCCTCTTGACACGCCGAGGCAAATATCCGTTCTGTCGGCGGACGGGTGGAGGCACCCGGTCAGGGACCTCACCCGGTAGCGTTTCGCCCCGGTGACCGGGGACATCTTCGCCAAGTGCTCGAACCCGCGGAAGGAGCTCTACCTCGACGCGGTCGCGGCTGGGTACGCGCCCTTCTTCAAGGAGATGGCAAGCGAGTCGGGCCCCACAGTCGTCCACAACGGCAGACCGGTCATCATGCTCGGCTCCAACAACTACCTGGGCCTGACGAGCGACGAGCGGGTCAAGAAGGCGGGGGTGGACGCGGTC
Organism: Actinomycetota bacterium; assembly: GCA_902812475.1. GTDB lineage: Bacteria > Actinomycetota > Acidimicrobiia > Acidimicrobiales > AC-14 > CADDZP01. The sequence continues at coordinate 4,933 of CADDZP010000045.1, forward strand.
GAGCGCTTCGGCAGCGGCGTCACCGGGAGCCGGCTGATGAACGGCACCCTGCCGCTCCACCGTGAGCTCGAGGAAGCGCTGCTCGACTGGCTCGGTGGCGACGACTGCCTCGTGTTCACGACCGGCTACGCCGTCAACCTCGGCGTGCTGTCGACGCTCGTCGGCCCCGACGACGAGGTGTTCCTCGATTCGTCCTGCCACGCCAGCCTGGCCGACGGCGCCAAGATGGCGTCGGGGTCGACGGCCTTCTTCCGCCACAACTCCGTCGACAGCCTGCTCAAGCGCATGCGGGCGTGGCGCCAGCAGAGCGAGGGCGGCGCCCTGGTCGCCGTCGACACCGTGTACTCGATGGAGGGCGACATGGCGCCGGTGCGCCAGATCGCCGACATCTGCGACGAGTACGGCGCCCGGCTCCTCGTCGACGAGGCCCACGCCCTCGGCGTCCTCGGTCCCAAGGGCGCCGGGCTGGCGGCCGAGACGAGCATCCAACCCGATCTGTTGATGGGCACGTTCTCCAAGTCGCTGGCGTCGTGCGGCGGGTTCCTCATCGGTCCCCGCTCTGTGCTCGACTGGTTCCGCATCGCCTGCCGGCCCTTCCTCTTCACGGCATCCGGCGTGCCGGCCGCCCTCGGGGCTGCCCTGGCCGCCGTCCGCATCGCCGTCGAGGAGGACTGGCGGCGGGAAGCGGTGCAGGCCCGCGCCACCCAACTGCGCCAAGGCCTGCTCGACCTCGGGTTCCAAGCAGGTGGCGATCCCGGCTCGCCGATCGTCCCCGTCCACATCGGCGACGACCTGCAGGCGGCGCTGCTGTGGCGATCGCTGCTCGACCACGGCGTGTACGTCAACTGCGCGCTGGCGCCGGCGGTGTCACCGAAGCGGGCGCTCCTGCGCACCTCGGTCATGGCCACCCACACCGAGCGCCACATCGACGACGCCCTCGACGTCTTCGAGGTCGCCCGATCCTCGTTGGCCTGACCGGGGCGACGGGCCACCTCGGCTCACGCCTCCTGCCCCTGTTCCTCGACGACCCGGCTGTCGAGGAGGTGCGGTCGGTCGCCCGACGCCCGCTGCCCGAGCACCCCAAGCTGCGACACACGGCCGTCGACCTGCGCGACCCCGCCGTTCGGCGGGCGCTGGCCGGCTGCGACGTCGTCGTGCACCTCGGGTTCCAGCTGTGGCGTTCACGGGATGCCGAAGGCGTCAACCTGGGCGGCACCGCCAACGTGATCGCCGCCCGGCCCGCTCGGATCGTGCTCGCCTCCTCCGCCGCCGTCTACGGCGGCTGGCCCGACAACCCGCTCCCGCTGTCAGAGGACGACCCGGCCCGCCCGAACAAGCAGTGCGCGTACGCCGAGCACAAACTCGACGCCGAACGCCGCTGTGCTGCCGCCGCGCCCACGGTGGCGCTGCGCATCTGCGCCGTGCTCGGCCCCAACGCCGACCCGCTGGTGCGCAAGGCGTCGGCCGGTCTCCGGCGCGCAGTGCCCGCCGCTCGGGGGCGACAGCAGGCCGTGCAGTTCGTCCACGAGGACGACGCCGCCCACGCCCTGCTCAGCGCCGTGAAGCGGGCCGATGTCAACGGCATCTACAACGTGGCGCCCGACGACTGGCTCGACGAGTCGGGCGTCGCCGAAGTCAGCGGCGGCCGCGTGGTGCGCCTACCGTTCCCGGTCCTCCTACACGGCTCGGAGGTTGCCCGCCGGCTGCACCTGCTGGACATGGGCGCGGACCGGGCCGTGCTGTTGAACGGTCCGTTGGCGCTGGACCCGGCGCGCGCCGGTCGCCACCTGGGCTGGACGGCGTCGCGAGGTTCCGCCCAGGTCCTCGGCGAGTTCCTGGCGTCCTAGCCAAGCGCTTCGACGTCGACGGCCCTTGCCGTACCGTATGTCGATGATGCGAGAGCAGGTGCGGGCCGTCGGGCGTCTGGGGGCCGAGGCCTTCGCCGAGGCGGTCACCCATGTCGAGCACGTGCACCAGGCGATCGCGGCCCGGGCGTTCAAGCCAACAGCGGTCGCCGGCGCGCCCGCTCGGGTGACGCATGACGCCATCGCCATGCTGGTCTACGCGTGCGTGCGGGGAGCGGGCAAGGGAGCGGGAATGGCGGCGGCCGAGCTGGCCTCGCTCGTGGCCCCCGGGCGCGCCGATCCCTCGGCTCGATCGAACCTGGCCCAGGCCATTCTGAACGCGGCGCTGGGCGACAAGCTGGCGGCGCGCCACGACCCGCTGGCCATACGTATGGCCGTGCGTGTGCAGCGTCGAGACGTCAACGCGCTCGCTGAGGCCTTCCCGGACGCGACGTCGGCCGTGGCCGTGTTCGTCCACGGCCTCGGCGAGAACGAGGACTCGTGGGGCGGACGGTTCGGCGCCGAGCTGCGAGCCGACCTCGGCTTCACGCCGGTGTACGTCCGCTACAACACCGGCCGCCACATCTCCGAGAGCGGCCGCGACCTGGCGCGCCTGCTCACCGAACTGGTCGACCAGTGGCCCACGCCCGTCGACCAGATCGTCCTCGTGGGCCATTCGATGGGCGGCCTCGTCGCCAGGAGCGCCTGCCACTACGGCGTGGCCGTCGACGCGCCGTGGACGAGGGTCGTCACCGACGTCTTCTATCTCGGCTCACCGCACACGGGCGCCGCCCTCGAGCGGCTGGCCAGCAAGCTGGGTTGGGCCCTCGGCCACCTGGCCGAGACCCGCCCGTACGCCGACCTCCTGAACATCCGTAGTGCGGGCATCAAGGACCTGCGCTACGGCTACGTCATCGACGAGGACTGGGCCGGCTGCGACGCCGACTCCTGTCTCGCCGACCACCGCCACGAAGTCGAGCTTCTCGAGACCGCCAACCATTACGCAATAAGCGCCGCCCTCCCCCGCAACGAGCGCAGCCCCGTCGCCGACGTGATCGGCGACCTCTTGGTGCAACCCGCCAGTGCGACCGGCGGACTGGCAGTGCACGACAGCCGTCACTTTCCGGGCCTCCACCACTTCGACCTGCTCAACCACCCGCGCGTGTACGAGGCGATCAGGTCGTGGCTCGAGCAGCCGGCTCCCGAACGCCTCTGACGCGCACGCGCACGCCGCCCCTCGGCCGCATGCTGGCGATGCTCTGGCGACGCGGCTCCTCCGTCGTCAGCAGCTCGAGGTCGACGGTCCGCACCGCCTCGGCCAGAAGCACCTTGATCTCCGTGAGGGCGAAGGCGAACCCGAGGCAGCGGCGGGGTCCGGCGCCGAACGGCACATAGCTGAGGTGCACAGGCTCCACGTAGCGGGGGTCGTTCTTGTCCCAGCGCTCGGGCCGGAACGAGAGCGGATCGGGCCACACCTCGGGTAGGCGCTGGGTGACGAACGGCGAGTACAGGGCAATGGCGCCGGCCGGGATGCCATAGCCGGCGGCGTCGATGGGCTCGAGAAGCTTCCGGCCGGCCACGGCACCCGGCGGCCACAGCCGCAGGCTCTCGGACACCACACCGTCGAGGTACGTCAGGCCCCGGAGGCGTTCAGCGTCGACGGGACCGTCGCCCACCTCTTCGCGCAGGCGGTCCCAGACGCCGCCGTTGGCGAGCGCCGCCCAGATCGTCCAGCCCACAGCTGCGCTCGTGGTCTCGTAGCCGGCGGCGATCAGACTCACGACCTGATCACGTACTTCTTGGTCGCTGAGTTGGCCGCCCTCGCCTTCGGGGTCTGAAGCATCGAGCAGCCAGCCGAGGACATCGTCGGCGTCTGCGTCGACGCCGGACTTCCGGCGGGCGTCGATCTCGGCGAAGACGAGCTCGTCGGTGCGGCGCCGGGCCGCGCGCGCTCGGTGCCACGGTGTGCCGGGCAGGTCGATCTTGACCTGCGGCAGCGGCCGGTCGACGAAGTCGAGGGCCGGCTGCAGACGGTCGCCCAGCTCGTCGGCACGAGTCGACAGCCGGTCGCCGAACAGGGCCCGGATGACGATGCGGCGGATGCACCGCCGGAGGTCCTCGTAGATGTTGACTTCGCCGTCCGGGACCCACCGGGCGAATGTCCGACGCGCTTCTTCGACCATCAACGGGACATGGCGGTCGATGCGGCGGATGTTGAAGGCGGGCTGCACGATGCGGCGCCGGCGCTCGTGGTCCTCGCCATCGCTCACCACCAGCGCCGTTTCGCCGTCGACCACCACGACCGGTTTGGTGACGTCGCGCCACGCGAACCGGTCGACGCCCACGAACAGCTCCCGGTGGGCGTCGGGCCCGATGAGCCAGACGAACTTCAGCGGCCCGGCGCCGGTCGCGAAGACCGGGCCATGACGTCGGTGCAGCTCGATGAGCTCGCCGAGTGGGTCCCGGCGCATGCGTAGACCGATCAGCCCCTGGCGCCACAGTGGGGGCCCGGGGAGGCGGGTCATCTAGGCGGGAACGGCCTTCCGCCGGTACATGCGCCAGGTCTTGTACCGCACACCGCCGGCCGCCTCGATGGGAACGTTCATCGGCTTGTTGGTGGAGAGGATCCACGACGCCTCGACCCTCGTGATCCGCGGGTGGCGCTTCACTCGGTCGACGATCTCGCCGTAGAGAAGGGGGCCGAGCGCTCGGCTCTGCTGGTCGGCCCGCACACCGAGGGCGAAGATGCGGGCACCCGTCGTCTTCTTCACGCCCCGCAGGAGCGTCCACCACCCCAGCGGGAGGAGCCGCCCGCTGCGCACCTTCTGCATGGCCTCGTTGGCGTCGGGGAGGATGAGGGCGACGCCGACCGGCTGACCCTTGCTCTCGGCGATCAGTGTGAGCTCGGGGTCGAGGATCTGCTTGAGGTTCTTGGCCAGGTGCTTGATCTCGGCCTCGGTCATCGGGGCGAAGCCCCAGTTGCGGGCCCAGGCCGAGTGGTACACCTCGAAGAAGCGCTCCACCTCGGCGTCGAAGTCGTCCATCCGCATGGTGCGGGTCTGCACGTCGGCCCGAGCCTTGAGGCGGCCGAGGATCCGCTGCTGGCGCTCACCCAGCGCGTCCTTCTCCTTGTCGAACGTCCAGCCCCACAGGTCCATGGCCTGCTCCCAGCCGGCGCCGACCCACAGGTCCTCGTAGTACGGCGGATTCTGGGGCGTCAGGATCATCGGCGGGTGCTCGAACCCCTCGACGAGCAGGCCGCACTCGTCGTTGGTGGTGAACGACGCCGGCCCCACGCACTCCTCGGCGCCCTTGGCGGCGGCCCAGTGGCAGGCGGTGTCGAACAGGGCGGCGGCCGCCTCGGGGTCGTCGAAGCACTCGAAGAAGCCCACCCATGCCCACGACAGGTCCTGGAACTCGTTGAACATCCGGTCGACGCACGCGCCGATCCGGCCCACAGGCTTGCCGTTGCGGTAGGCCATCCACAGGGCGGTGTCCTGGTGGTCGTTGGCCGGGTACTTGGGCGAGATCCGGTCGAAGACCGAGATCCGCAGGGGAGGGACCCACGTGGGGTCGTGCTTGAACAGCCGGAAGGGAAAATCGACGAACGTCCGCCGGCCCAGGAGCGTGCGCACGGGCCTGATCGCAACCGCCACTGCTTCTGAGCCTAGGCGGAAAAGGGATTGGGGATAGCCCGCCGGACGCAGTGAGAATGCCGGCATGGCGGAACGACCAGCGATCCTCGTCGAAGGGCTGAAGAAGTACTTCGGCAACGTCAAAGCAGTCGACGGCGTCGACCTCGCCGTCCCCGCCGGAACGGTCCTCGGGCTGCTCGGGCCCAACGGCGCCGGGAAGACAACAGCGGTCAACATCCTCACGACCCTGCTGCGCCCCGACAGCGGCCACGCCGAGGTCGCCGGCTACGACGTCGTCCGCTACGCCCAGGCCCTGCGCTCGGTGATCGGCCTCGCCGGGCAGTTCGCCGCCGTCGACGAGAACCTCACCGGTCGCGAGAACCTGGAGATGGTCGGACGGCTCTATCACATGCCGAGGGCCGCAATCCGCGCCCGGGCGAGCGAGCTGCTCGACCAGTTCAGCCTGAGCGACGCCGCCGACCGCCAGGCCAAGACGTACTCCGGCGGCATGCGCCGCCGCCTCGACCTGGCGGCCAGCCTGGTCGCCCACCCCCAGGTGCTCTTCCTCGACGAGCCGACCACCGGGCTCGACCCGTCCGGCCGCCTCGACCTGTGGGAGGTGATCGAGGAGCTCGTCGGAGGGGGCACGACGCTGCTCCTGACCACGCAGTACCTCGAGGAGGCCGACCGCCTGGCCGACACCATCGCCGTCATCGACCACGGTCACGTGATCGCCGAAGGCACGGCGAACGAGCTCAAGCGCAAGGCCGGCGGCGACGTCCTCGAGGTCACCGTCTCCAGCGCCCGCAAGCTCACGGCCGCGGCCAAGGCCCTCAACGAGCTGGCGTCCGGCGAGGCCAAGATCGACCGCCGGACCAACCACCTCACCGTTCCCGTGTTCGACGGCTCATCCGCCCTCGTCGAGGCCGTGCGCAGCCTCGACAAGGCCCGGGTGAAGGTCGACGACCTGAGCCTGCATCGGCCCAGCCTCGACGACGTCTTCTTCGGCCTCACGGGGCGAACCGCAGAGGAGAACACCGACACCGGGACGGGCGCGCCGTCAGCAGACGGTCAGCGCCGGCGAGGAAGGTCCAGAGCATGACAGCAACGGCAACTGTGTCGACATCGACGCCGGCGACCGCGCTCCCGCCCGCACCCGTCATCACCGGGCGAACGCCACCGGGGTGGGTCGTCAGCGACGCGCTGGTGATGACCAAGCGGAACCTGCTGCGCTACGTGCGGCTGCCGAACCTCCTCGTGTTCTCCACGGTGCAGCCCGTCATGTTCGTGCTGCTGTTCTCCTACGTCTTCGGCGGCGCCATCAAGGGCGCCCTGCCTCCGGGCGTGAAGTACATCGACTTCCTCATGCCGGGGATCTTCGTGCAGACGGTGATCTTCGGCTCGGTGCAGACGGGCGTCGGCCTCTCGGACGACTTGGCCAAGGGCATGATCGACCGCTTCCGATCGCTTCCCATGGCCCGATCCGCGGTGCTGGCCGGGCGCACGCTCTCGGACACCGTCCGCAACGTCTTCGTGGTGCTGCTCATGACCGGTGTGGGTCTCGCCATCGGGTTCCGTTTCCACGGCGGGCTCCTGCCGAGCATCGCCGGCCTCGCCGTGGCCGTCTTCTTCGGCCTGTCGTTCTCGTGGATCTCGGCCCTCATCGGGATGACGGTCTCGGATCCCGAGGCGTCCCAGGCTGCCGGCTTCATCTGGATCTTCCCGCTCGTGTTCGCCAGCTCGGTGTTCGTTCCCGTGCAGACGATGCCGAAGTGGCTGCAGGCCTTCGCCCGCAACAATCCGATCAGCCACACGGCGAGCGCCATTCGGGCGCTCACCCAGGGCGGACCCGTCTTCCACGAGCTGTGGCTGTCGCTCGTGTGGCTCGCCGCCATCCTCATCGTGTTCGTGCCCCTGTCGGTTCGTCGCTACCGCAACACCACCTGACGATCCGTCAGATCGGGACTAGAACGTCGACCCATGACGTGGAACATGGCCGACCTGTTCGAGGTCGTCGTCGACGCCGTGCCCGACCGCGAGTGCATGGTGAGTGGCGACCGCCGGCTGACCTACCGCCGGCTGGAAGAGCGCTCGAACCGGCTGGCCCACTGGCTGGCTGCGCAGGGTGTCGGCAAGGACAGCCACATCGGCATCCACGCCTACAACTGCACCGAGTGGATCGAGGCCTTCGTGGCCGCCATGAAGCTGCGGGCGGCGGCGGTGAACGTCAACTTCCGCTACGTCGAGGACGAGCTGCGCTACCTGTTCGACGACGCCGACCTCGTCGCCCTCGTCCACGGTCCCGAGTTCGACCCGCCCTTCGACGGGCCCAAGCTGCGCATCGGCGAGGACTATGAGGCCGCACTGACCGCGTCGTCGCCCGAGCGCGACTTCGGCCCCCGAGCGGACGACGACCGCTACATCATCTACACGGGCGGCACCACGGGCATGCCCAAGGGCGTGATGTGGCGCCACGACGACGCCTTCTTCGCCATGTTCGGCGGCGGGCGGTACGCCTTCGACCCGGTGCAGTCGCCCGACGAGCTCGCCGAGAACGCCCGCAATGCCGCCGAGTGGGTGTACCTGATCGCCCCGCCGCTGATGCACGGCGCCGGCCAGTGGGTGACAGGCAGTGCGTTGTTCGAGGCCAAGAGGGCGGTGCTCCTCGACGGTCCCCGCCTGGATTCCGAGCACGCGTGGGACCTCGTCGAGCGAGAGAAGGTCAACAGCATGACGATCGTCGGCGACGCCATGGCCAGGCCGCTGGCCGACACGTTCGCCGCCAACCCCGGTAGGTGGGACACGTCGTCGCTGCTCGGTATCGGGTCCGGCGGCGCTCCGTTGTCACCGGCCGTCAAGGCGCAGCTCGCCGCGCTGCTGCCGAACACCATGATCCTCGACAGCTTCGGGTCCTCGGAGACCGGCTATCAGGGTCGGGCCACCGAGGGCCGCCGCTTCGTCGTCGACGAGAACAACGCCGTCTTCGACGATTCCCTCGAACGGGTGAAGCCCGGTTCCGGCCAGGTCGGCCGGCTGGCCAAGACCGGTCACATCCCCATCGGCTACTACAACGACCCCGAGAAGACGGCCCGCACGTTCGTCGAGGTCGAGGGCAAGCGCTGGTCGTTCCCCGGCGACCTGGCCACCGTCGAGGACGACGGCACCATCAACCTGCTCGGCCGGGGTTCGTCGTGCATCAACAGCGGCGGCGAGAAGATCTACCCCGAAGAGGTGGAGGACGCCCTCAAGGCCCACCCCGCCGTCTACGACGCGTTGGTCGTCGGACTGCCGGACGAACGTTGGGGCGAACGGGTGACGGCCGTCGTCGAGCTGCGCCCGGGGACGTCGGCGACGCCCGACGACCTGCAGACGCACTGCCGCAGGCACGTGGCCGGCTACAAGGTCCCCAAGAGCGTGCGCTTCGTCGACCAGGTGCAGCGTCAGCCGAGCGGCAAGCCCGACTACAAGTGGGCTAAGTCGGTGGCCGCCGGCGTTTCCTGAACGTGCCGAGCCACCACCGCACGATCCAGGCGAACACGACAACAGCCAGCCCGACGACGATCCACCCGGCCCAGGCGTAGGCCCGCACGTTCTGATGCTTCGACGCCACGGCGGCGAAGAAGAGGAATGCAGTCAAGCGGGTAGGAATCCTTCCATGGCAACGACGAAACAACGACAAGCGGCGCGCCGCAACGTCAAGAAGGCACAGAAGGCGGCCAAGTCCAAGAAGACCATCGCCCACATGCCGAAGAAGACGCGCACGGCGCTGGGCAAGCAGGGTGCCGCGGTCGCCCAGCGCAAGCGCACGGGCGGGTCGTCACCCAAGACCAAAGCCGAGCTGATGAAGATCGCCCAGAAGAGGGACCTGGAAGGCCGCTCCAAGATGGGCCGGGACGAGCTGGCCAAGGCCCTCGGCGAGAAGTAGCACCATCTTGGCGCTACCAAGCGTTGCCATAGCAACGCTTCGTACTGCCAACCGCTGCCATCAGTCGAGGACGTCGGCGGCGATCAGCTCTTCGAGGTAGCGATCGTTCCACCAGCTGATCTGGAGCTGCTTGGCCCGGCGGAAGTAGAGCTGGATGTCGTACTCGACGGTGAAGCCGACACCGCCGAAGACCTGCTGGGCCATGGCGGTGACGTCCCGGAAGGTCTGGCACGCGAACAGCTTCGCCATCGGCGCCAGCCGTGCGACCGACTTGCCGTTGTCCCGGGCCCACCCCGCCTCGTACACGAGCGTCTCGGCGCCATCCACGGTGGTGACGGCGTCGGACAGGTAGTGGGCGATGGCCTGGAAGGCGCCGATGGGCTTGTCGAACTGCTGGCGGTCCTTGGCGTACTGGACGGTGATCTCCAGCGCGTAGCGGGCGCCGCCGACGGCCTGGGCGGCCAACAGGATGATGCCGTCGTGCATCGTCTCGTCCCACACCGACCAGCCGGTCGCGGCGACGCGCTCGCCCGGGGCGCCGTCGAGGTCGACGCGGTACTGGGTGTCGGACGCGATCGTCTGCTGCTGGGTGAGCGTGACGCCGGGGCCGTTCGCGTCGACGAGCACATAGGCAACGTCGCCGTTGTCGTCGCGCGCCAGGACGAGCAGACGGTCGGCGGCCTTGGCGAAGGACACGTGGCGCTTGGTGCCGGTCACCCGCCCGCCGCCGTCGACGGTGGCGTGCACGCCCCGCTCGCCGAACCCGCCCTGGGGCTCGAGCCAGGCCGGGGTGATGACGGCCTCGCCGCTCGTGAGGCGCGGGAGCCAGTCGCTCCCCGCCCGGCGCAGCACGCCGGCGCTCATCACCGAGCTGGCGAAATGGGGCGAGGGCGCGAGCGACCGGCCCAGCTCCTGGTAGAGGACCACGCCGTCGAGCATCGACAGCT